>NZ_DASVSG010000136.1:0-43532 GCF_036388195.1 Jatrophihabitans sp.
CCATCGTGCTGATGCCGTTCACCTACTCGATCGTAAACGGGGTGGGGGCGGGCTTCGTCAGCTACGTGGTGCTGCAGGTGGCCGTCGGCAAGGCCCGGGTGGTGCATCCGCTGATGTGGGCGGTCGCGACGTTCTTCGCCATCTACTTCGCGATCGAGCCGCTGAAGTCGGCATTCGGCATCAGCTGAGCGCCTCGCCCGGCGCTGGCAACCGCAGTTTTTGTTAGCTAGGCTAATAATGTGAGTCAGCCATCACCGGGCCAAGCCGAGCTTGCCTCGGCGCTGCGGCTGGCGCTGCTGCGGACTGCCCGCCGGCTCCGCTCGCAACGGGTGAACACCGCGGTGACCCTGTCCCAGCTGTCGGCGCTGGCCACCGTCTGCAAGTGCGGGCCGCTGAGCGCGGGTGAGATCGCCGCCATCGAGCGGGTCCAGCCGCCGTCGATGACGAAGATCCTGGCCTCGCTGGAGAGCGCGGGCTGGGTGCAGCGCTCGTCCCATCCGGACGACCGGCGGCAGTCGATCATCGAGATCACCCCGGCCGGGCGCGACCTGCTGGCCGAAGAGACCAGGGCCCGGGACGAGTGGCTGGCCAAGCGGCTGGTCGAGTTCTCGGCAGAGGACCTGCGCAAGCTCGGTGAGGCGGTCGAAGTCCTGGACAGGCTGGGATCGGAGTGACGGCCGTAGAGCTGCCGGGCGCCGCCGCCGACGAGCCCGCCGCCGAGGTCGGCCTGCCGCCGGTGAACGCCTCGCCGGTGGACCGCACGCCGGCCGGGGCGACCGCGACGGATCCCTCTCGCCGGCTACTCGGCTGGCCCGGTCCGTTGCGCTCGCTGGCCGTCCGCAACTACCGGCTGTACTTCTTCGGCCAGCTCGTCTCGCTGACCGGCACCTGGGCGCAGTGGATCGCCCAGGACTGGCTGGTGCTGCAGCTGACCAATTCCGGCACGGTGCTGGGCATCGTCACCGCCCTGCAGTTCGCCCCGGCCCTGCTGCTCTCGCTCTACGGCGGCGCGCTGGCTGACCGCGGCAACAAGCGCAAGCTGATGCTCGGCACCCAGGCGGGAATGGGGATCGCCGCGCTGGTGCTGGGAGTGCTCGATCTCAGCGGCGTGATCGCGCTCTGGCACGTCCTGGTGCTGGCCGGGGTGGTCGGCGTGTTCTCGGCGCTCGACGGCCCGATCCGGCAGGCATTCGTGGTGGAGATGGTCGGGCCCGAAGATCTGCCGAACGCGGTGGCGCTGAACTCCACCAGCTTCAACCTGGCCAGAATCCTCGGCCCCGCCATCGCCGGCGTGGTGATCTCCCTCTTCGGCACCGGCTGGGCGTTCCTGGGCAACGCCGCGTCGTCTCTCGCGGTGCTCGCGGGCCTGGCGCTGATGCGCTCGGCCGAGCTGGCCGTCAGCGACCGGGTGCGGCGCGGGTCCGGCCAGTACCGGGCGGCGATCCGCTACGTGGCCAAGCGCTCAGACCTGGTCCTGCCGATGCTGCTGATGTTCATCGTCGGCACGTTCGGGATGAACTACCAGATCAGCATCGCGCTGGTCGCCAAGCAGGTGTTCCATCGGGGCGCCGACTCCTACGGGCTGCTGTCGACCATGCTGGCGATCGGGGCGACGCTGGGAGCACTGGGAGCCACCACCCGGCGTCGCCGGCCCACCCGGCTGTTCCTGGTCGGCGCGGCGCTGGCATTCAGCCTCACCGAGCTGCTGGCAGGGCTGATGCCGACCTTCGGGCTGACGGCGCTGGCGCTGATCCCGGCCGGATTCGCCATGATCACGCTGGCCCAATCGGCCAACGCGACCGTGCAGTTGGGTGTCGAACCGACCATGCGTGGCAGGGTGATGGGCCTCTACATCCTGTGCTTCATGGGTGGAACGCCGATCGGGGCGCCCATCGTCGGCTGGGTGGCCGAGGTGTTCGGCCCACGCTGGGGAATGCTCGGCGGCGGGCTGATCTGCCTGGTCGCGACCCTGCTGGTGGCCGGCTACCTGGCCCGGCACCGCCACGTCGGATCGGCCCAGGTGATCGACCGGCTGCGGTCGCCGCACCCGTTCTCCGGGTGAGCGGCTCCACCCCGGTCCCCGATCCCGCCGACCCCAGGCTGGACGACTTCCGGGACCTGATGCGGGCCGACCGGCTGCCCCAGCGCGGCGTGATCATCGCCGAGGGCGTCAACGTGGTGCAGCGCCTGGCCCGCTCGCCCTACCGGATCCGGGCCGTGGTCGGAGTGCCGGCCAAGCTCGAGGCGCTGGCGCCGCTGCTCGCCGCCCTGGACGTCGAGGCCTACGAGGTCGACAAGTGGACGCTGTCGGACGTGGTCGGCTTCCGGGTGACCCGGGGCGTGCTGGCTTCGGCGGACCGGCCCCCGCCTGTGGCCGCCGAGTCGCTGATCGCGGCCGGCAGCCGGTTCGTGGTGCTGGAGTCGATCAACGACTACGAGAACCTGGGAGCGGTGTTCCGCAACAGCGCAGCCTTCGGCGTCGATGCCGTGCTGCTGGACCCGCGCTGCGCCGATCCGCTGTACCGCCGGTCGGTGCGGGTCTCGATGGGCCACGTCTTCGGCGTCGGCTTCGCGGTGCTCGACCGTCCGTGGCCGGCCTCGCTGGAGCTGCTGCGCGAGGCCGGCGTGCGGTTGCTGGCGATGACGCCGCGGCCGGCGGCCACCCCGCTGGCGCGGCTCTCGCCGCCGAGCCGCTGGGCGCTGCTGCTGGGCGCCGAGGGGCCGGGGCTCTCCGACGCCGCGCTGGCCGCAGCCGACGAGTGGGTCCGGATCCCGATGGCCGACGGGGTGGACTCGCTCAATGTCGCGACGGCCGGTGCGGTGGCGCTGGCCCACCTGACCGGCTGAGGCGCAGGCTCACCCGGGCGATCAGAGCGCGTTCTAGCTCCCCACCGATCAGGTGGCCGGAGGGCTCGCCATCATCAGCACCACCAGCCGCAGGAACGGTCGATGTAGGCGACCGCGGTGTGGGTTGCGGTGGTCCCGCCTTGGGTGAGGGTGACTGACACCGAGATCTGGTGGGAAGCAGCCGGCACTGTCAGCGAGCAGAGGTGCTGGGTTGACGAGCATCCCGACGTGATCTTGCTTTGGTATGCCGCTGGCACCGACCAGCTGTAGGTCGAAGGCGCGGTCTCGTCCTGCACCACGAAGTCGACCCTGACGTAGCCGCCGGTGGCGCCGCCCCAGCATTCGGAGCTGTAGCCCGACTCGTCCCCGGGGGTGGCCCAGCAGCCGAGCCACTCTCCACCCAGCGCCGAGGCGCTGCCGGCGGTAGGCACCATCAGACCCAAGGTCGTTGCGAGGGCAGCCAGCACGACAAGCAGCTTGCGGAGCATGGGATCTCCTTCATGGCAGGGATCGGAGCTATCGGACATTCTGCTCATGCTATCCGGATACTGTGATACCGCACAGTGTTTAGAGGCCCTTCCGGCTGCCCCGTAGCGCCGGCTTGCGTCTCGCGGCTGGGTTCCCCCGGCAGATCCCGCAACCAGCCGGTAGCGCTGCGTGTTGACACCTGTGGAGCACCCGAGTACGGCTAGGGAGGCCTATTCCTTCCCCTGGGGGTCCCCAAGTGAATTCTCGTCTGCTCACAGCTTCGGTGGCGATCACGGCGATGGCAGCCACCACCCTCGTCACGACCGGCTCGTCGGCCATCGCCAAGCCGTCCCGGCCCAGCTACACCAAGACGCCGGTGGCCACCGGCAGCGGCGGGGCGGTTGCCTCGGCCGAATTCAACGCGAGCAAGGCCGGTATCGAGATCCTCAAATCCGGCGGCAATGCCGTCGACGCCGCGGTCGCGGTGGCCAGCGCGCTCGGGGTGACCCAGCCGTTCGTGGCCGGCCCGGGTGGCGGCGGGTTCATGATGATCTACCTGGCCAAGACCAAGCAGGTCATCACCATCGACGGCCGCGAGATGTGCCCGGCGGCCTGCACCCCGAAGCTGTTCATCGATCCGGCGACCGGCCAGCCGTATGCCTTCTCCGACGCCCGCATCTCGGGCCTGTCGGTCGGCGTGCCGGGAATGGTGGCCACCTGGGCCAAGGCGGTGGAGCTGTACGGCAAGAAGAGCCTGGCCGCCGACCTCAAGCCCGCCATCCGGATCGCCAAGCGCGGGTTCCCGGTCACCGCGGACTTCAACCAGCAGGAGCAGAAGGCGCTGGCCGCCCTGCAGGCCTTCACCAGCAGCCGCAAGCTGTTCCTCACCAAGGACGGCCAGCCGCTGCCGGTCGGCTCCCGGTTCCGCAACCCCGACCTGGCGCGCACGTACCAGAAGCTGGCCAGCCATGGAGCTGACTACCTCTACGAGGGCCCGTTGGGTAGGGAGATCGCCCGTACCGTGCAGCACCCGCCGGTGTACTCGGGCGCCCCGGTCACCGTGCGGCCGGGCATCATGACCGCGCGCGATGTCGAGAACTACACCGCCAAGCTGCGCACGCCGACCCACGTGACCTACCGGGGCCTGGACATCTACGGCATGGCGCCGCCGTCCAGCGGTGGCATCACCACCGGTGAGGCGCTCAACATCCTGAGCCGCTGGAACCTGTCCACCGAGTCACGGGCCGCGGCGCTGTTCCACTACCTGGAGGCGTCCCGGCTGGCCTTCGCCGACCGCAATGCCTACATCGGCGACGCCGACTACGAGCCGGTGCCCCAGGCCGCTCTGCTGGACCCGGCCTACGCCGCCACCCGCAGCTGCCTGATCGGCAACACCGCGCTGACCTCCCCGGCCGCCCCGGGCAAGCCGTTCCCGCCGTACACCGGCTGCTCCGCTCCGACCGCAGCCCAGCACCCGGTGCACGAGGGCACCCAGACCAACCACCTGGTGACCGCCGACAAGTGGGGCAACGTCGTCAGCTACACCAACACCATCGAGCAGCTGGCCGGCAGCGGCATCACCGTGCCGGGCCGTGGCTTCCTGCTCAACAACGAGATGACGGACTTCGACTTCGCCCCGTCGGCGCCCGGCGTGTACGACCCCAACCTGCCCGCGCCGGGCAAGCGGCCGCGCTCGAGCATGAACCCGACCATCGTGCTCAAGGACGGCGCGCCGTACTTCACCGTCGGCTCGCCGGGTGGCGCGACCATCATCACCACCGTGCTGCAGATCCTGGTCAACCGGATCGACTTCGGGATGAGCCTGCCGGACGCGATCGCCGCGCCCCGGGCCAGCCAGCGCAACGGGGCGCTCACCGATGCCGAGCCGGCCTTCCTGGCCACCCCGGAGGCACAGCAGCTGATCTCGAAGTACGGCGAGCAGTTCCGGCAGCAGACCGGGCCGGTGCTGCCCCGGGATCAGTACATCGGTAACGCCACCGGCATCCAGTTCCTGCCGGGTGGCCGGTTCCAGGCCGCGGCGGAGCCGGTCCGGCTGGGCGGCGGGAGCGCGCTGGTCGTCAAGCCGTAGGGCAGCCGAGCTCGGAAGGACCGGCGCTGGCTCCGCCTCGCCGGTCCTTCGGTCGGCTCAGGCCTGGCTCACGTCAGGTAGAGCTGGAAGGCATCGCTGATCGCCCTGGCCAGCGCCGGTTCCTGGTCATCGAACAGCAGGCCGATGGTGGCTCCGACCGCGTCCTGCCGGACCGTGGTGATGGTGTCGCAGCTGACCACGCTGTCGTGGTCGAGGCCGTTGCGCGAGCCGACCGGCACTTCGCTGACCAGGCCGCGGATGGTGCTGGTGATCGGCGCGACGGTCACCCAGCCGATCAGGTGCAGCACCGTCGGCCGGGTGAGGATCACCGCGGGGCATGGCTTGTCCAGGCGTACCAGGGCAATGGCTCGCATTCAGTCGAGCTTCGGATGTGGCAGGTCGTACAGCGCCTCGAAGTCGGGGTAGACCACGTCGATGGTCCGGGCCAGCTCAAGCAGGGTCTGCTCCTCGCCGCGGTAGCGCTGGGCGCGGTCGAGGTAGGCGATGCCACGTCGGACCGCGTCGGCCCGGCTGGCGGCACGCCCCTCGGCCACCTCGCGGTCCAGGGCCGCGAGTTCCTGCTCGCGAGCCGGATGGCGATCTGGGTGCTCACGGAATCCGGCCTACCGCGTTGCATACCACGTGGTATGCAGCTTTGCCCGTGATCGCTGACGGTGAACGGCAGAGGACGAAGCTCGTCCTGGTCAGATCGAGCCGTCGGAGTGAGCTGCGCGGTACATGCCCGTGGGGGCCGCACAATCATCCGTAGCTGATCAGCAGTGGTAGATGGAGCCGTTGTTGCTCAGGTAGGCGTCGTACACCCAGCCCTTGGCGGTCGTCCCGTCCACCCGGACGTGGGTCCAGGTGTGGCCGTAGGAGTTGACCCGGTAGCAGTGGTACCAGAGCCTGATGCCATTGACAGTTCCGGCCGATGGGCAGGCGCCGTACATGCCGGTGTGCATCATGACTTCGCCGTTGCCCGGACCGTCGGGAAAGCCCGAGCCGGTCTTGTCCTTGTCCGACCAGCCCTGGCCACAGGTGACGGCTTCGGCCACCCCGGGCGTCAGCACCACCATCACCGAAGCCAGCAGCGGGGCGACCGCCGCTGCCGCGAGGAACCTTCGAGGAATACGCATGGACGACCCCTATTGTCGACAGTGGGTGCGATCGCAGGCCGCTGTGGCCTAACGCGCGCTGTGGGCGGGACTCTACGGCGTGGACGCCTTGGCGGGTTGGTTTCGGTCAGGCCGGTCCGAGGGCGATCACCCGTGGTTCGCCACGCATCCGACGACCTCAACGAGCCGGCGTGGCGCCCCCGGCTCGGTCCGGTGCAGCAGCCCGGCGGCGGCTGCTCGCTGACAGCGAACAGCTCAGGCCCCGGTAGTCGCAGCCAGCAGCTGGTTGCGGACCGCCACGACCGGCGCCTCCACGTTGCACAGCACCGCGACGGACAGGTCGGCCGCGGACAGCCGCTGCGCGATCGCGGCCACCCCCGGGTCACCGCCGGCGTGCCCGAAGCGCCCGCCGACCAGGTACACGCCGTAGCCGTACTCGAGCCCTGGCTCGACGGTCGCGCGGGGCGTCAGCATCTCCTCGCGCAGCGCCGGCCCGAACAGCGAGCCGTCGTCGTAGGCGCGGAGGAACCGGTCGAGATCCGCTGCGGTCGAGTACGCCCCGCCGTCCCCGCCGCCGACGACCGGTATGGCGTGCGCGTTGGTGCGCCACGGCTCGTCGCGGCAGGCCCGCTCCAGGTATGCGACCGCGATGTCCGGCCGCGCCTCGTCGGAGCGGAAGTAGCCGCTCGCGGTCATGCCCGCGGGCCCGAGCACCCGCTCGCCGACGGCCTCGGCGAACGGCTGCCCGGCCAGCTCCTCGACGAGCAGCGCGAGGACGATGAAGCCGGCGTTCGAGTACTGCCAGGCGCCGCCCGGCGCCCGGTAGGGCTCCAGGTCGCCGAACAGCGGCAGGAAGTCCGCCGGCCGCAGCATCCCGGCCACCGGCCGGTCCGTCCACAGCGCGCCGTAGTCGAAGTCCTCATCCTCCTCCTCGGCATAGTCGGCGATGCCGGAGGTGTGGGTGAGCAGGTGGTGCACGGTCACCTCCGGCCGCAGCGTCGCCGGCCGGCGATCCGCGGGCAGCACGGACACCACGGGCGTGTCGAACGCGACCCGGCCGTCCCGGACCAGCGTGGCCACGGCCGCCGCGGTGAACATCTTCGACACCGACGCCAACCCGAACCGGGTCCGCGGGGTGATCGGCACCGAGTCCGACCTGTTCGCCAGGCCGTAACAGCCCTCGAACTCGACGATCCCGCCACGGCGGACCGCGGCGATTCCGGAGAAGTCCCGCTCCTCGACCCAGGATCGGAGCTGGGCATCCACCAGGTCGAAGGCGTCGGTCATGACCTGACTGTCCCGCACCGGTCAACCGGGTTTGCGGGTCAGTGGCGTTACCGGCCCGCGTGCGGATCGTTGGCCGCACTGCAGAGCGAGCACGGCGAGCCGCCCCTGCTAGGCGGCCAACGATCGAGCCCACCGGAAGCTAGACCAGCGAGTCCAGCCAGGCGGTGTGCAGCGCGGCGTACCGGCCGTTCGCGGTGGCGATCAGGTCGGCCGGGGCGCCGTCCTCGACGACCCGGCCGGCATCGAGCACCAGCACCCGGTCGGCGATCGCCACCGTGGAGAGCCGGTGCGCGATGATCAGCGCGGTACGCCCGCGCAGCACCGTGCGCAGCGCCCGCTGCACCGCCCGCTCGGTCGGGATGTCCAGGCTGGAGGTGGCCTCGTCCAGGATCAGCACCGCCGGGTCGGCCAGGAACGCCCGGGCGAAGGCGATCAGCTGCCGCTGGCCGGCCGACAGCCGGCCGCCGCGCTTGCGGACGTCGGTGTCATAGCCGGCCGGCAGCCGCCGGATGAACTCATCGGCGCCGACCGCCCGGGCTGCCTGCTCGATCTCGGCCCGGGACGCGCCCGGCCGGCCGAAGGCGATGTTGTCGGCCACCGAGCCCGAGAACAGGAAACCGTCCTGGGTGATCATCACGACCGCGGTGTGCAGGTCGAAGTCCGACAGCTCGTTCAGCGCGACGCCGTCCAGGCGCACCTGGCCCTCGGTCGGGTCGTAAAACCGGCTGATCAGCTTGGCGATGGTGGTCTTGCCCGCGCCGGTGGCGCCGACCAGCGCCACCGTCTGGCCGCTGGAGATGCACAGGTCGAGCTCGTGCAGCACCGTGACCGGACGCTCGGCCTTCGGGTCGTAGCTGAACTCCACCGAGTCGAAACGGATCTCCCCGGCCGTGGGATGCGGCAACGGCGCCGGGTTGGTGGGCTCGGGCACCGCCGGCTCCTCGGCCAGCACCAGCGCCAGCTTCTCCATCGCGGCGGTCGCCGACTGCAGCGAGTTGTAGAAGATCGCGACGTCCTCCATCGGGCCGTAGAACTCCCGCAGGTACAGCAGGAACGCGGTCAGCACGCCGAGCGCCAAACCACCCTGAGCCACCCGGTACCCGCCGGCGAAGAGCACCGTGACGGTCGCGATGTTGCCGATCAGGGTCACACCCGGGATGAAGATCGCGTGGAGGTTGAACACCGCGCGGTTGGCGTCGCGGTAGTCGTTGTTCAAGCCCTCGAAGATGGCGTCGTTGCGGGGCTCCCGCCGGAACGCCTGCACCGCCCGGATGCCGTTGAAGGTCTCGACGAACTGCACGATCAGCAGC
This sequence comes from Jatrophihabitans sp., assembly GCF_036388195.1. GTDB lineage: Bacteria > Actinomycetota > Actinomycetes > Mycobacteriales > Jatrophihabitantaceae > Jatrophihabitans_A. The sequence goes on from NZ_DASVSG010000136.1 coordinate 9,117, forward strand.
GCCACGCTCTCCCGGGTGCGCCGGAACGCCACCGTGGAGTGCGCCGAGAACCACCGGAACAGCAGGAAGAGCGGGATCAGCGCGATCAGCGCGATCAGGGCCAGCCAGGGATCGAGCACCAGCATCACGACCGAGATCACCACGATGTTGAGCATCGCGAGCAGCAGCCCGTCCAGGCTGGAGTCCAGCAGCTCGCGCAAGGTGTCGATGTCGGAGGTCAGCCGGCTGATCACCCGGCCCGAGGTGAACCGCTCGTGCCAGGAGACGCTCAACCGCTGGGTGTGGTCGAAGACCCGGCGTCGCAGGTCGAACAGCACCGCTTGGCCCACGACGCCGGTGCGGCGCAGGAACACCCACTGCAGCACGCCGGCGACCGTGGCGGCTGTGACCAGCGCGATGCTCAGCTGCAGCAGGGTCCGGTAGTCGCCGTCCAGGGCGTCGGGCAGGCCGTGGTCGATGGCCAGCCCGATCAGCAGCGGCGCGGCCATCGTGGTGACGACCTGCCCGATCACCAGGGCCAGCAGGATGAAGACCTGGCGCCGGTAGGGCCGGATCAGCTCGAACAGCAGCCGCCGGGCCTCCGGGTCCAGACGCGGCCGGCCCTCAGGGACCACGGCCTGCTCGTCCTCGGCCTCCTTGCGGTCATACCGGCCGCGCCATTGGACGACCGGCACCGGCGCCGGCTGTTCGGAGCTCGCGTCGACGGGCAGCTCGGTGGTCATACCCGGGCCTCCTCGACGTCGGCGGTGCGGTCGGTGCTCTCGACGGTGAAGACGCCGTCCTGGGACAGCAGGCTCCGGTAGGACGGGTTGGCCGCCATCAGCTCGCTGTGCGTCCCGACCGCGGTGATCCGGCCGCCGTCCAGCAGCGCGACCCGGTCGGCGAGCAGCACCGTCGAGGCGCGGTGAGCCACCACCAGGGCGGTGGTCGCCCCCAGCACCCGGCGCAGCGCCTTCTCCACCTGGGCCTCGGTGTGCACGTCCAGCGCCGACAGCGGGTCGTCGAGCACCAGCACCCGGGGCCGGCCGAGCACCGCCCGGGCCAGCGCCAGCCGCTGCCGCTGGCCGCCCGACAGCGACAGGCCCTGCTCACCCACCCGGGTTTCCAGGCCGTACGGCAGCTCGTACACGAAGCCGGCCTGGGCGATGTCGATCGCCTCGGCGATCTCGGCGTCGGTGGCCTCCGGGCGTCCCAGGCTGAGGTTCTCCCGGACGCTGGCCGAGAACAGGGTGGCGTCCTCGAAGGCGGTGCTGACGGTGCGGCGCAGCTCCGCCAGGGCGAGCTGGCTCACCGGCACGCCCTCGATCAGGACCGCGCCGCCGGTGACGTCGTGCAGCCGGGACACCAGCGAGGTGAGCACGGTCTTGCCCGAGCCGGTGGGGCCGACCAGCGCCATCGTCTCGCCCGGCGCGATGTCGAGGTTCAGCCCGTGCAGGGTGTCCTCGGCCGCCCCCGGAAACCGGAAGCAGACGTTGTCGAACTGCAGCCGGGCCGGCTGGTTGCCCGGGCCGGCCAGGCGCACCGGCTCGGGTGGATCGGTGATGTCGCTGGCGGTGTCGAACACCTCGAACAGCCGGGCGGTCGCCGCGACGGTCTCCTCGGTGCCGGCGATCAGCCAGCCCATCGCCATCAGCGGCCAGTTCAGCCGCAGCTGCAGGGTGATGAACGCGACCAGGTCACCCTGGCTGAGCGAGCCGCGGGAGACCGCCAGCACCCCGAAGCCGGTCACCCCGGCGAGCACCACCTGCGGGTAGGTGCCGATGATCGTCCACAGGGTGGCCAGCGTCCGGTTCTTTCCCAGCTCGGCATCGCGCAACCGGACCGCATCGCCGGTGAAGTTCTGCAGCAGCTGACCACGGCGGCCGAAGGACTTGACCACCCGGATCCCCAGCACCGACTCCTCGACGCCGGTGGCCAGGTCACCGGTCAGGTCCTGGGCCTTGCGGGCCTCGATGTTGTAGCGCCGCTCGAAGTGCCTGGTGGTCACCGCCAGCGGCAGCATCGCCACGAGGACGGCCAGGCCCAGCATCGGGTGCAGCCGGATCATCAGTGCCAGCACCACCACGATCACGGCCAGGTTGGCCACCACGAAGACCGCCATGAAGCCGACGAACCGGCGCAGCATGCTCAGGTCGCTGGTCACCCGCGACAGCAGCTGACCGGACGGCCACCGGTCGTGGAAGCTGACGGGCAACCGCTGCAAGTGCCGGTAGAAGTCCCGCCGCAGGTCGGTCTCGATGGCCAGCGACGAGATGTTCATCGCCCACCGCCGGATGCCGAAGAGCACCGCCTCGAGGACCCCGAACAGCAATGCCAGCCCGATCAGCGGGTACATCCCGGACGGCTCCTGCCGGGCGATCGGCCCGTCGATCAGGGCGGCGGTGATGAGGGGGAGGATCGACTGGACGATCATCGCCAGGGTGGCGATCACCAGCATGAAGATCAGGTAGCCGCGGTAGGGACGAAGCCAGGGCCACAGCCGCAGCAGACCGCGCACGGAGGCGTGCGATCCGGCTGAGGAGCCGGCCGCTGCTGCGTCGTCCGCTCCTAGTGCCACGGTGATTCACCCTACGACGGCGCACCGACAACGGGCGAATGGTTTTAGGCGCTCCCGCGTTGCTTTTAGGCGCTCCTCGGCTTTGTTCTAGGGCGCTCGGCTCAGTCGGACTTGTGCCGCACGCCGAGCAGGATGTCGTCCCAGGACGGCATCCGGGGCTTCTCCGAGCGCCGGCCGCGTCGCTGTGAGTCGCCGGCCACCGCCACCTCGGCCGGGCGGCTGGCGGCAGCCTCCCCGGAGGTCGATCCGGTGCTGGCGGCCGCGCTGATCGGGGCGGGCTCGGAACGGGGCTCAGCCGCCTCGACTGCGGGCTCCACACCGGCGGGCACCAGGCGCGGAGCACCGTGGCTCTCCGGCTCAGCGCGCTCGGAGCCGGCCGCCTCGTCCTCGGCGATGTCCACTCCGGCCAGCGCCGCCGCATCCGGACGCGGTTCGGCGTCGCGAGCCCGCTGAGCCCGGTGGCGCGGCGAGCTGGCAGCCGCGCCGCGGCCAGCGTCGGCTTCGAACGGCAGCTGCGGCTCGTGCCAGGGCTGCTCGAAGGCGTCCTGGTCGAACAGCTCGTCATCGGCAGCGACCGGGACCGGCCGGGTGTGCGCCTTCTGCCGTCGCGACGGCGACCGTACCGCAGGGCTGGCTTCCTGCGGCCGGGGCGCTTCGGCGGGGCTGGGATTGGGCACCGCGGTCAGCCGGGGCGGCGGGGGCGGGGCGTCCCAATCCGGCGCCCAGTCGGGCGCGGGCTCCTCGGCGACCGGCTCTTCGGCGACCGGTTCGGGAGTCACCGAGGGGATCAGCAGCGCCTGCACCGGCCGGTCCGACAGCAGGTCGGCGGCGATGTCGTCCAGCGCCGAGACGGTGCGGTTCAGCAGCGCGAAGGAGAACTTCGCCAGCACGGTGCGCTCGTGCGGGCTGGTGAACTCCGCGGTGACGGTCCAGCCGCCGTCCTCGCGCCGGTAGGCATCCCAGCGCACCGACGCCGGGTCGACGCCATGGCGTCCCAGCCGGCTGTCGATCAACTCCCCGAACGGCGTCAGCAGGCCGTCGCCGCCCCGCCTGGCCCGGGCGCGACGCGCCTCGTCGGTGACCCGGACGCGTTCCTGCAGCACCGGGAAGGCAAAGCGCATCACCCGCTCCAGCGGGATGCCGGCCTCGTCGGCGACCGCCTGGGCAGTCTCGCCGGCTCGTACTCGAACCTGGATCTCACGGGGAGTCGGCACCGGGCCGCTGCTCTCTGCCGGCGTCTCGGCCGGCGTCTCGGTCTTCAGATCGGAGCGAGCGCTGGCCATGGCGCGCAGCCGCTCATCCAGCGACAGGGTGAAGCGCTCACCCTCCAGGCTGCCCGCTTCGACCGCTTCCACGATCAGGGACGTGCCGTCCTCACCGGGACCGATCAGACGCAGCGCTCGCATGCCCGCGACGATACGGTGACCCGCCGCAGAACGTGACTGTCCACGCCGTGGTTGCCACAGATGGCTGTGCGTGCCGGGGCCGGTCAGCCCAGCCGGGGCGCCAGCCAGTCGATGCAGGACGTCAGCGCCGAGACGTCGTCGGCATCCACGGCCGGGTACATCCCGATCCGCAGCTGGTTGCGGGCCAGCCCGCGGTAGGGCTCGGTGTCGACGATGCCGTTGGCGCGCAGCGCCTTCGCCAGTCGGCCGGCGTCGATCTCGGACGCGAAGTCGATGGTCGCCACCACCGAGCTGCGCACCGCCGGATCGGGCACGAACGGGCCGGCGAACGAGGACTTCTCGGCCCAGGAGTACAGCCGGGCCGCGGACTCGGCGCTGCGGCCGGTGCTGTAGGCCAGCCCGCCGCGCTCCAGCAGATCCTCGATCTGATGCGCCAGCAGCCACAGGGTGGCGATCGCCGGGGTGTTGTAGGTCTGGTCCTTGGCGCTGTTGTCGATGGCGGTGACCAGATCCAGCGACGGCGGGATCCAGCGGCCGGACGCGCGCAGCTCGGCCGCCCGGTCCAGCGCGGCGGGGGAGAAGAAGGCGATCCACAGGCCGCCCTCCCCGGCGAAGCCCTTCTGCGGCGCGAAGTAGTAGACGTCGCTCTGGGTGACGTCGACCGGCAGCCCCGCCGCGGCGGAGGTGGCGTCCACCAGGTGCAGCGCCCCGTCCGCGCCGGCCACCCGGCGGACGTCGAGCATCACCCCGGTCGAGGTCTCGTTCTGCGGCCAGGCGTAGGTGTCGATGCCGTCCTCGTACTCGGGGTAGGCGGCCGACCCGGGCGCTGCCGAGCGCAGGCTGGGCTCGTCCAGGAACGGCGCGCCCCGGGTGACGGCGGCGAACTTGGCGGAGAACTCCCCGATGGTGACGTGCTGGCTGCGGTGGCGGACCAGGGAGAACGCCGCCGCGTCCCAGAACGTGGTCGAGCCGCCGTTGCCCAGCACCACCTGGTAGCCGGCCGGCAGCCGGAACAGGGTGGTCAGCCCGAACCGGATGCGGCCGACGAGCGACTTCACCGGTGGCTGGCGGTGGGAGGTGCCCAGCACCCGGCCGGCCCGCTCGCCGAAGCGGCGCAGGGTGTCTGCCGGGACCTTGGACGGCCCGGAGCCGAACCGGCCGTCCCGGGGCAGCAGCTCGGCGGGGATCACCGGATAGGGCTCGGGGTGGCTCACCGGCCCAGTATCCCAGCCGGGCGTGGCGGCGAGCCCGCACTACCGAAGGTGCATCACCTCACCGACTGATGCGACGGTCGAGTCGAGCAGCGCCAGGGCAGGTCACCGCCCCTCCCAGCACCCCCATCGTCAACCCGAACGGAAAGCGAGAACATCCATGACCGCGAGCAAGTCGGCCACCCCCAGCACCGGTTCGGCGCGCAAGCCGGCCGCCGCCAAAACCGGTTCAACAGCCAAGCCGGCCACCTCCAACGGCGCAACGGCTGCCAAGCCTGCTGCCCGCGGCGCCGGCCCGTCCGCCGCCGACCAGGCCGCCATCGCGGCAGTCCCGGCGCGGATGGTGGCGGCGTGGGCGGCACACGATGCCGACGCCTTCGCCGACCTGTTCACCGACGACGGCACGCTGATGCTGCCCGGGCTCTACCAGAAGGGCAAGGACAACATCCGGGAGTACATGGCGAGGGAGTACGCCGGCGCCTACCAGGGCACCAGGGTCACCGGAGCGCCCATCGACATCAAGCCGCTGCAGGCCGGGGCCGTGGCGCTGATCACCAGGGGCGGGGTGATCCCCGCCGGCCAGACCGAGCTGCCCGACTCCGCTGCCATCCAGGCGTCCTGGATCCTGGTCAAGCGCAACCGGAAGTGGCTGCTGGCGGTCTACCAGAACTGCCCCGTCAACCCGGCCGCCTGAGCACCCGTCATCGCGCACGCCTCACCGGCGGTCGGAGCTGGGGGTGGTGACACGGGTCATCGGCGCCCGTAGGGTGGGCGCGTTCCGCCGTCGTCGCCGACCTTGCGCGCATGGGCCACCGATCGCCGCAACCACGAGGTACAGTCCCATGACCGTTCCCGCCATGTACGTCTCGGTGTCGCGCCTGCGGGTGGCGATCGAACGCTCCGATGAGCTGATCGCCGCCTTCACCCAGCGTGCGGGCCTGGTCGAGGGTCACGACGGCTTCATCGATCTGCAGGTCTGGCGTTCGGACCGTGACCCTGCTGAGGTGCTCATGGTCAGCAGGTGGCGCAACCGGGACTGCTTCACGGCGTACCTGAAGAGCGAAGACCACCGGGTGTCACACGAGCGGATGGATCCGAGCCTGAGGAGAGCGATCAAGCTCGAACGGCTCGAGCACCTGCAACAGACCTACGAGGTCCTCGCCCAGTGAGCGCACGTCCGCTACTGCCACCCAGCGGCGGCGACGCCGCGCCGGTGTCCGCGGTCCTCGCCGATGGCCGAGCGCTGGATCTCGTTGTCCTGGCTACCGCGATCTGCCACCGCTACCGCGAAGAGTTCCCTGACGAGGAGCAGCGCTACGGCGAGGCCGGCAACGCCTGGTGCGTCCATGACAACCAGCACCTGCTGAACTGGGCCGTCGGGGCGGTCAACGACGGCAGCGACATGAAGGACGATGTCGCGTGGTTGGCCAGCGTCCTGGAGTCACGGGGCTTTCCGATCGAACGATTGGCGCGAAACCTCGACCTTGCCGGCGATATCGCCGGTGATCGGGTAGCCGGACCAGAAGGTGACCGGGTGTCGGGCGTTCTCCGGGACGCAGCGGAGTTCGTCCGGTCCTACGGAAGCTTTCGCGACTGGGTCTTCGTGCCCTGACCCGGCTGCTCAGCCTCAGTTCGAGGCAGGCGTCGAGGCTTCGGGCTGCAGGGGCATGAATTGGCGTGGCTCCGGCGGGGTCACCGCTGCGACGGTCCCGTTCGCGGGCGTCGTCCTGGTGAGGCTGGTGGGCAGCTCGACCGTTCCGGTCTCGATCACCTCGAGGGCGACGTCGTAGAGCTTGCGGTGCCTGTGCTGGCTGACCAGGCGCAGGAGGTCGAAAGCGTGCTCGCTGGTCAGCTTGCGGCTGGCCATGAGTATCCCGATGGCGGCGCCGATCTGCCGATTGGACGCCAACGCGATGCGGAGATGGTCGGCCTGGGCCCGTTGGGCCGTCACCACATCGGCCAGACGCTCGCGCTCGATCACCGCCACCGCACGCTCGACGACGAGTTGGGCGAGCACGGCATGGCTGGGGCTGGGGCTGGAGGTGTGGAAGTTCAGTGCCAGGACGCCCCGGTAGTCGGGACCGCCTTCGGTGCTGAGGCCCGCTATCGGCGTCAGCACCGCGTTGTGGCTGACCAGCTGCCGGCCGGCCATCGTCCTGCTGACGAGCGCGGCATCCGGGTCGGCCTCGTGCCACGGCCATTTGGTCTGGTACGCCTGCTGATCGGCGGTGACGATGGTGGCGCTGGCGGCATCGCACAGCAGGGGTACGCACAGCCGGGTGACGCTGGTGAACACGACCGCGGGTTCGGCAGAAGCCACCAGCCCGTCCAGGGCCCGAAGGATCAGCTCCAGATCGGACCGCCCGCCGGAGGACGCTCGATGCTCGACGAGGGGCGCGGTTTGAGTGCTCATGAAAATCTCCGAGGTGAAGTGCCCGGTCCGATGCCAGATGGCGTGGGGCCGTGGAACGCAGCGGCGGGCTTCGGCGCTGAGCCCGGTTGAATGTTCCCCCACAACGGTGGCTGCAAGGCGGTTCCAAACTATGCATTGCGGTTCTTGCGCGACCGATCCCCTTGTCGCTGCCGCCGCGCGCTCAGAAGGATGGGCAGGGCCGACCCCCGAGAGGCTTTCCATGTTCTGTCCGCCCGCTGTGCTGCCGCTTGACGGTCGCGCGACCAGACGCGCTAGATGAGCCACCCGCAGCCCGGCCGTGGCTCCAGCGCAGGTCTGGCCGATCAGCCCGCCGAGTTCGCTGCCCGGTTCCTGTCGGCGTTCCTGCGCGATGACCCGGCAGCGATGCGCCTGACGCTCCAGCAGGCCACCGAGGCGTGCGATCTGGGCGAGTGCCTCGATGGCGTCCTGCTGCCCGGGATGCGAGCGATCGGGGCCCTCTGGCAGAGCGGGCACTGCAGCATCGAGAAGGAGCGGCTCGCCACCGAATGCGCGCGGGGATGGCTCCAGAGCCACGAGGTCCTGGTGCCCGAACCTGATGGCGGCTCACCTGTGGTGCTGGCGTGCGGGCCGACGGACGAGCACAGCCTCGGCTTGGAGGCGCTAGGCATCCTGCTGCGCTACCAGGGGCAGGACTGTCGCCTGCTTGGCGCCCGGGTGTCTTCCCGCACGCTCGTCACGGCCATCCGAGCCAGCCTCCCGGCGGCGGTCGTGATCGTGTCGCATCTGCGGGTCAACCGGGACCGCGCCGCTGAGTCACTGTGGACGGCTCAGGAATGGGTGCCGGACCTGTTCTATGCCGGGAACGCCTTCGCGACCCCCGAGCTGCGCCGCGACGTGCCCGGGACCTACCTCGGAACCCGGTTGCAGGCCGCGGCGTCGCTCATTCTCGCCACCGTGGATCCAGGACGATAACCTCCTCTCATGCGCCGGCACCCCTCCTCGGTGGACCCGATGCGCAGCCCGGCCGGCAACCCTCCGCACGACCGCCTGGCAGACCCGGCACGTCGGGGCTGATGGTGGCGCCCGGAGCCGGCGAGGAGTCCCCCAGCGCGTCCCTGGGTGTGCCGATCGCTGAGGCGGCACGCCAACTCGGCGTACCGATGCCGACCTTGCGCTCCTGGGAGCTTCGGTACAACCTGCCCCAGTCCTCGCGAGGGGCGGGCAAGCACCGGCGGTACTCCCCCGCGGAACTGCACGGCCTCAGACTGATGCGTGATGAGATAGCCCGAGGCAAACGAGCGAGCCTGGCCGCGCAGTCGGTGCGCGACCTGCTCCAGCTCACCGGCGCAGGCAGCGAGTTCGTCAACGACCTCCTCGCCGCCTCCGAACGCTCGGACCCCATCGCCGTGCGCCAGCACCTGACCCGGGCTCACGAAGCACTGGGCCTGGCGGCCTGCCTGGACGACGTGCTGCTGCCGGCGATGCGGCAGGTCGGGCTGTGGTGGCAGACCGGACGCTGCGACGTGGAACAGGAACACCTCGCCACCGAGGCGTCGCGGGCCTGGCTGGAAGCCCTGTCCGCCTACGCCCCGGCGCCCGTCCGCCCGACGCCCATCGTGCTGGCCTGCGGGCCGACCGATCTGCACACCATCGGCCTGGAAGCGTTGGGGGCGCTGCTGCGCTACCAGCAGTGGACCGTTCGCCTGCTGGGGGCGAGAACGTCCGTCCCCGCTCTGGAGGCCGCGATCTCCGCGACCCGTGCCGGGGCTGTCGTCATCGTCTCGCACCTCAACTCCGGCCGCGCCCGCGCCATCCAATCGCTGCACGCCGCGAACGTCCTCGGCGTCGAGGTGTTCTACGCGGGCAACGCCTTCACCTCACTGCGCAGCCGCCGCAACCTGCCCGGCGTCTACCTGGGCACCCGGCTCCAGGACGCCTGCACGCTGATCGACACCACGCTCAGCCGGTCAGTCATTCCTTAGCAGGCGCTGGATCGCCTGCTGCCGCGGTTCGTGCGGCGGACGTCATCAGCTGCTGCAGCAGGTCAGCTGCCGAGCACCCGGCGCAGGTAGTCGTTGCCGAACCGGCGGTCCGGGTCGTAGGTGTCGCGCACCGCCAGGAACTCGTCGAACAGCGGGTACACCGGCGCCAGGTCCTCCGCCGACCGGTAGTGCAGCTTGCCCCAGTGCGGGCGGCCGTCGACCTCGCGGGCGATCGCCTCGACGGCGAGGAAGTACCTGTCGTGCGGGCGCCGGTGGTACTGGTGCACCGCTATCCAGCAGGTCTCGCGTCCGAAGCCGGGCGACAGCGGGATGTTGTCGGCAGCGGTCAGCCGGACCTCGACCGGGAAGGTGATCTGCTCCCCGGAGCGCTGCAGCCAGTCGTCGAGGGAGTCCAGGACGTGGGCCAGCGACGTCCGCGGCACCGCGTACTCCATCTGGCGGAACACCACCCGGCCCGACCCGCTGACGATCCGGTGGGCCTGGTCGGTGTAGCTGCGCTCGGGCAGCGCCTTGGTGGCCATCCGGTTGACCTTGCCGGTCACGCCCGGCCACGTCGAGGACAGCCGGTTCATGCCGCTGAACACGGTGCCGAGCACCTTGTCGTCGTACCAGCCACGCGCCCTGCTCTTCGGTTGCAATGGGGCGTTCACCGGCAGCCGGGTCTGCACCTTGGTCAGCACCCGGCGGGTGTGCGGGAACCAGAGGAACTCGAAGTGGTCCTTCAGCTCCAGCCGGGCGAGCACCTCCAGCAGGTCGTCGTAGTCGGCCGGCGCCTCGACCGAGTGCAGGACGAAGGCCGGTTCGCACTGCAGCGTCACCGCGGTGATGATGCCCAGCGCGCCGAGGCTGACCCGGGCGGCGGCGAACAGCTCCGGATTCTGCTCGGCCGAGCACTCCAGCAGCTCCCCGGCGGCCGTGACCAGCTGCAGGCGGCGCACCTGGCTGGCCAGGCCCGGGAACCGCCGTCCGGTGCCGTGGGTGCCGGTGGCGATCGCGCCGGCGATGGTCGCGGCGTCCAGGTTGCCCAGGCAGCTGAGCGACAGGCCGAGCTTCCACAGGTCGCGGTTCAGCTCCCGCAGGGTGGTCCCGGCGCCGACCGTCACCAGCCCGGTCCGCTCGTCGGCCTCGATGATGCCGCTCAGCTTGGACAGGTTCAGCATCACGCCGCGGGTCATCGCGATGTCATTGCTGCTGTAGCCGGCCCCGACCGGCTTCACCGACAGCTCGTCCTCCGCTGCCCGGCGCACCTCGTCAGCGACCTCGTCCGGTGAGCTGGGGTGGTACAGCCGGGCGGGGGTCACCGCGTAGGTGCCCGCCCAGTTGCGCCAGCCCGCCGTACCGTATTTGCCCATGATCGGGCGACTATAGAACCCCGGCGGCGCCTGTGCGAGCCCTAACCGTCGGACGTGTCGCCGCGCTGTGACGCCGACCCGGCTGACACCGCTGCGTCCAGGATGGCGGCCCCGCGACCGGCAGCGCGATCTCCCTTTGGGGCAGGGCGGAAACTGTCCTACCCCGACGGGCGAATCCCCCTACCCGGACCTGGATGGCTCCCCGTCAGGAGTGGGCGATGTTGTCCCAGCCCTCGACGTCCTTCGGGCTGCGCGGGTCCGGGCCGATGTAGCGAGCCGACGGCCGGACCAGCCGCCCGGTCTTCTTCTGCTCCATGATGTGCGCGCACCAGCCGGCCGTCCGGGCGCAGCTGAACAGCGCCGGCATCATGTGCGGCGGCACCTGGGCGAAGTCCAGGGTCACCGCGGCCCAGAACTCGACGTTGGTCTCGATCGGGTGATCGGGCCGGCGCTCGCGCAGCTCCGCCAGGGCCGCCTGCTCCAGGGCCACCGCGGCGTCATAGCGGACCGCCCCGAGCTCCTTGCAGGTACGGCGCAGCACCCGGGCCCGCGGGTCCTCCGCGCGGTACACCCGGTGGCCGAAGCCCATCAGCCGCTCCTTGCGGTCGAGGATGTCGCGGACCACCTTTCGGGCGTCGCCGGTCCGCTCGACCTCCTGCAGCATCGGCAGCACCCGGGCCGGCGCGCCACCGTGCAGCGGTCCGGACATCGCGCCGATCGCTCCGGAGATCGCCGCGGCCACGTCGGCGCCGGTCGAGGCGATCACCCGGGCGGTGAAGGTCGAGGCGTTCATGCCGTGCTCGGCCGCGGAGACGAAGTAGGCGTCCACGGCGTCGACGTGCTTGGGGTCGGGCTCGCCCCGCCAGCGGGTCATGAACCGCTCGACGATGGTGCGGGACTGGTCGATGCGCGACTGCGGGACGGCCGGCGCGCCGACCCCGCGAGCGGACTGGGCCACGTAGGACAGCGCCATCACCGAGGCGCGGGCGGCCTGCTCGCGGGCCTCGTCGTCGCTGATGTCCAGCAGCGGCCGGTAGCCCCAGATGGGGGAGAGCATCGCCAGCGCGGCCTGCACGTCCACCCGGACGTCGCCGGTGTGCACCGGGATCGGGAACGGCTCGGCCGGCGGCAGCCCGGGCCCGAACTTGCCGTCCACCAGCAGGGCCCACACGTTGCCGAACGTGACGTGGCCGACCAGCTCTTCGATGTCGACACCGCGGTAGCGCAGCGCGCCGCCGTCCTTGTCCGGCTCGGCGATCTCGGTTTCGAACGCGATGACGCCCTCGAGGCCGGGGCTGAAATCGTCTGACATGCAACTGACTCCGATCATCTGGTCAGCTCACCGCCTGAGCCGGCTGAGCCGGCGCGGAAGGCTCGCTGAGGGGCGGGCGCGATGTCGATGCCCCCGACCTGTCCATTGTTACCTATCGAGCGCCGGGCGGGTCAGGTGGCTGCACGAAGCCCCCGGCCAAGCTGGAAGAATGGCCCGGTGAGCGTCTCGGGCAGCGACGGCAGCGACGGCAGCAGCGACTCCGGCGACCCGCTGGCGCGGCAGGCCAGCAGCCGGCGCTCCTACCGCGCCGGTGAGCTGAGCGAGGCCCACCTGGCTGCGACCTGGCTGGAGCAGCTGCGGATCTGGTTCGGCCAGGCGATCGCCGACGACCGGATCTCCGAGCCCAACGCCATGCAGGTGGCGACCGTCGACGCCGAGGGCCGGCCGGACGTCCGGACGGTGCTGGCCCGCGGTTTCGACGCCGCCGGGGTGGTCTTCTACACCAACTACGAGTCGGCCAAGGGCCGCCAGCTGGCCGCGAACCCGGTGGCCGCCGTGCTGTTCTCCTGGCTGCCGCTGGAGCGCCAGGTGCGGATGCGCGGGCCGGTGGCCAGGGTGGACCCGGCCGAGACCGCCAGCTACTTCGCTACCCGGCCGCGGGGGGCGCAGCTGGCGGCCTGGGCCTCGCCGCAGTCCCGGCCGCTGGCCGACCGGGTGGAGCTGGAACGGCGGCTGGCCGAGGTGACCGAGCGATTCGGTGACGGCGAGATCCCACCGCCGCCGCACTGGGGCGGATTCCGGATCACGGTGACCGAGGCGGAGTTCTGGCAGGGCCGGGAGTACCGGCTGCACGACCGGCTGCGGTACCGGTTGACCGAGGACCGGTGGCTGGTCGAGCGGCTGGGTCCGTGACCTCGGACGACGCGCCGGGGCCGGCCGAAGCGGTCGTCGAGGCCGAGCCCGAAGCCGGGGCCGGCTGGTTGCGCACCCACGCCATCGACACCGCGCCGCTGAGGATCGCCTCGTTCCGGCGGCAGGTGCTGGGCCAGGGCACCTCGTTCATCGGCGCGATGCTGACCGCCGTGGCGGTGCCGGTGCAGGTCTACGCGCTGTCGCACTCCTCGTTGCAGGTCGGCCTGGTGGGGCTGGTCGGCCTGCTGCCGCTGGTGGTGTTCGGCCTGTACGGCGGGGCCATCGCCGACGTCATCGACCGCCGCACGCTGCTGCTGATCAGCTCGCTGGGCACCTGGGCGTGCACCGTCGGGTTGCTGCTGCAGACCGTGGCGGGACTGGCCAGCGTGCCGCTGATCCTGGCGCTGGTGGCCGTCCAGTCCGGCTTCTTCGCGGTTGCCTCCTCGGCCCGGGGCGCCATCATCCCCCGGATCGTGCCCGTCGAGCTGGTGCCGGCGGCCAACACCCTGACCTTCACTACTGGCAACGTCGGCCAGGTGATCGGGCCGCTGATCGCCGGCGTGCTGGTGACCCGCCAGCACGGCTTCGCCTACGCCTACGCCGTCGATGCCGCCCTGTTCACCCTGGCGATGTACGCGGCCGCCCGGCTGCCGGAGATCCCACCGGACGGCCGGTCGCAACGGGCCGGCCTGCGCTCGGTGCTGGACGGCCTGCGGTTCATCAGCAGCCGTCCGGTGCTGCTGATGTCCTTCGTGGTCGACATCGTGGCGATGGTGTTCGCGATGCCCCGGGCGCTCTACCCGCAGGTCGCCGCCGACCGCTGGGACGGCCAGGTCGGCCCGCTGTACGCCGCGATCGCGATCGGCTCGGTGCTGGCGGGGCTGTCCGGAGGGTGGATCGGCCGGGTTCGCCGGCAGGGCGTGAGCCTGACCGGGGCGATCGTGGTGTGGGGGCTGTGCGTGGCGGTCAGCGGCCTGGCCCACCAGCTCTGGCTGGCGGTGCTGCTGCTGGCGGTGGCCGGCGCGGCCGACCTGATCAGCGCGGTGTACCGCCAGACCATCCTGCAGACCTATGCCCCCGACCAGATGCGCGGCCGGATGCAGGGTGTCTTCGTGGTGGTGGTCGCCGGCGGCCCGCGGCTGGGGGACCTGCGGGCCGGGGCCACCGCGTCGCTGACCTCGGTGACGGTGTCCTGGGTCGGCGGTGGCCTGCTGTGTGCCGGCGGGGTGCTGGTGGCGGCCCGGGCCGTTCGGTCGTTCTGGCGCTATGACGCCCGGGAAGCCGAAGCGCAGCAGGCATCCGCCGTGCCGGACTCGCTACCGTCGGGTCCATGACCTTCGACGGCAGGCGCTATGAGATAGCCGCCGGTCCCTACCGGGCGGCGCTGGCCGAGGTCGGCGCGCGCCTGGCCGGCCTCTGGCACGACGGCTCGCCGGTCACCGTGGACAGCTCGCCCGAGGCGTTGCCGCCCAAGTCGACCGGCGCGGTGCTGCTGCCCTGGCCGAACCGGATCGCCGGTGGCCGGTACTCCTTCGACGGCGTGGACCACCAGCTGCCGCTCACCGAGCCGGCCAGGCAGAACGCCAGCCATGGCCTGGTCCGGTTCGTCCGGTGGAGCGCCACCAGCCAGGACGCCTCGTCGGTCACGCTGGCCCACGACCTGGTGCCCCAGACCGGGTACCCGTTCGAGCTGCGGCTGGAGGTCAGCTACCGGCTGGCGGCCGAGGACGGCCTGCGGGTGCGCGCCGCCGTCACCAACACCGGACGCTCCGCCGCGCCGTTCGGGGCCGGCTTCCACCCCTACCTCGACCTGGCCGGGCACCCGCTCGACACCGCTGAGCTGCTGGTGCCGGCCGGGACGGTGCTCGACACCGATGACCGCCAGATCCCGACCGGGCGCCGTCCGGTCGAGGGCACCCCGTTCGATCTGCGCACCAGCCGGCCGATCGGCAGCCTGCGGCTGGACCACGGCTTCGCCGACCTCACCGGCTCGGCGGCGGTGCTGCGCACCGAGCAGCGGGCCGTCGAGATCAGCTGGGATGCCGCGTTCGGCTACCTGCAGGTGTTCACGCCGTCCTTCATCACGCCCGGGCGCAACGCGGTGGCGATCGAGCCGATGAGCTGCCCGGCGAACGCCTTCAACTCCGGCGAGGGGCTGATCCGGCTGGAGCCGGGGCAGCAGTGGACCGGCAGCTGGGGCATCCGGCTGGTCTGAGCCGGCTCAGCGGGACTGCAGCGCGTCCAGCGCGACCGCCATCGCCGCCGCCACGCGGCCGTCGACCCGACCGCCCGGGACGGTGACCTCGTACCGGTCCCGCAGCGAGCGCTTGCGCACCGAGGAGAGGACGACGTTGCCCTGCGCGTCGGTGAAGTCGAAGTGGAAGAGGAACGGCGACGGCAGGTCGCCGACGAAGGGGAGGGACTCCCACAGGCGCCGGGCGATGGCGACGGTCTGGTTGCGCTCGGTCCCGCTGGCGACGCCTGCCGCCGAGGTGAGCTCCCACGAGGACCGCAGCAGGGACTTGGCGAACTCCTTGCGGAAGCTGCCGATCGGCTGGCCTTGGGCGTCCAGCACGTCGTACGTGGCGGCCAGGTCGATCCGCTTGCGCGCCTTGAAGCTGAACACCGGCACGGAGCGCTTCTCGTCGGCGTAGAACGTGACCTGCTCCTTGAACGCCATCCGCTTCTGCTGCGCGACGGCCAGCACCTCGCCCTCGGAGCCGTCCGGCAGGGCGGCACGGATCTCGTAGCGGTTCACCCCAATGGTGATCTTCTGCTTGACGAAGAAGTGGTCCACGTTCGCGAGGTAGGTCATGGTTGCTCCGACGTCTGGGGTCAGGGGTGGGTTCCCGGGGAGTCTTCCACGCCAGTCGACGGCCAGGGGCTCCACGGTGGGCAGCGGCAGCGGCTGCACCTCCGACCGTGCGGCGTCCTCCAGTAGAAACGAGCGTCAGCGCGCCTGGCGCAGCGCGTTGTAGTCGGCCAGGCTCACGGCCCGCTCGACCGCGTGGTCCACGATCCGTTCCGGGTAGCCGGGCGGCAGGCCACCGGGGCTGCGCCACGGCTCGTGGATCAACGAGGTCGGCGTCCCGGCCAGCTCCGGCACGTACCGGCGGATGTAGGCCCCGTCCGGATCGAACTTCTTGCCCTGCAGGACGGGATTGAAGATCCGGTAGTACGGCGCCGGATCGGTTCCGGTGCCGGCCACCCACTGCCAGCCGTGGGCGTTGCTGGCCAGGTCGCCGTCGACCAGGTGGCGCATGAAGTGCCGCGCGCCGTCGGTCCACTCCACGTGCAGGTCCTTGACCAGGAACGAGGCGACGATCATCCGCACCCGGTTGTGCATCCAGCCCTCGGCGAGCATCTGGCGCATCCCGGCGTCCACGATCGGATAGCCGGTCCGCCCCGCGGCCCAGGCGGCCAGCCGGAGCTCCGCGAGCCGGCCGGTGGCGAAGGGCAGGCCCTGCAGCTGCCCGTGGTAGTACGCACGGGCCGTGTCCGGCCGGTGGTGCAGCACGTCGGCGTAGAACTCCCGCCAGGCCAGCTCCCGGCGGTAGGTCTCGTGCCGCTCGGACAGGCCGGCCAGCAGGGTGCGCGGATGGATCGTGCCCCATTTCAGGTGCACCGACATGTGCGAGGTGCGGTTGAGGTCCGGCCGGTCCCGGTGGTCGGCGTAGTCCTCGATCGGGCCGGCGAGGAAGGCTTGCCAGGCGTGGCGGGCGGTCGGCTCGCCGACCTCGGGCAGCCGCAGCCCGGCCGGCAGCTCCGGGTCCGCAGGCACGCCGTCCGAACGGGCCGGCATCCACTGCGGGCGCACCGAGCGGGCCGGCTGCGCCCAGCCGTGCTGGCGCCAGGCCCGATAGAAGGCCGAGTAGACCTTGAAGTTCTGGCCGCTGCCGTTGACCACGCTGCCCGGCGACACCGCATACGGCGAGCCGGTCCGGCGCAGCGGGACGCCGTCCAGCGCGTCGGCCACCACCTGGTCACGACGGGCGCCGTACGGGCCGAAGTCCGCCGCGCAGTGCACCGAATCCGCCGCCACCTCCCGGCACAGCTCGGCCAGCACGGCGGCCGGCTGGCCGTGCCGCACCACCAGGTTGCCCCCGAGCTGGGCGTCCAGCGCCCGCAGGGTGCGGTACAGCACCGCCAGCCGAGGGGTGCCGCACGGCCGCAGCAGGGCCGGGTCCAGCACGAACACCCCGAGCGCCGACCCGTTGCCGGCCTCCGTCGCGGCGACCAGCGCCGGATTGTCGGACACCCGCAGGTCGCGCCGGAACCACATCACAGCAGGCACCCTTTCGACGGTATGCGTTCGTCGCCGGATGTGGTGAAGTACCTGCATGCAATTGACCAAGTTCGGCCATGCCTGCGTCCGGATCAGCGACGGCGACCGGCGGCTGGCCATCGATCCGGGTGTGTTCACCGATGTGGCACAGGCGCTTGCCGACATCGACGCGGTGCTGATCACCCACGAGCACCCCGATCACATCGACGTCGACAAGCTGGCCGCGGCGGCCGGGCAGAACCCGGCGCTGCGGGTCTGGGCGCCCAAGTCGGTCGCCGACCAGCTGGCCGGCAACGAGGTCCTGAGTGAGCGGGTGACCGCCGTGGGACCCGGGCAGTCCTTCGTCGCCGGTGGCCTGCAGGTGCGCACCTACGGCGGCCAGCACGCGCTGATCCACTCCTCGATCCCGGTGATCTCCAACGTCGGCTACCTAGTGGGGGACGCGGTCTATCACCCGGGCGATTCCTACGTGGTGCCCAACGCCATCGTCGAGGCGGTGCTGGTGCCGATCAACGCGCCGTGGTCGAAGCTGGCCGAGGCGATGGACTTCACCGTCTCGGTGCGGGCGGCCCGGGCCTTCCAGATCCATGACGGCCTGCTCAACGACATCGGGCGCGGCCTCTACGAGAGCCAGCTCGGCCGGATCGGCGAGTTCCACGGCGTGACCCGCTTCCAGCACCTGGACGCCGGCGAGAGCGTGGACCTGTGAGCGAGCACTCGCTGACAGCCGCCCGGACGCTGCTGGCCAGCCATCCGATCATCGACGGCCACAACGACCTGCCCTACGCGCTGAGGGAACTGGTCAACTACGACCTGGACGCCTACGACATCGGCCAGCGGCAGAGCCGCACCCACACCGATCTGGTCCGGCTGGCCGAGGGCGGCGTCGGCGCGCAGTTCTGGTCGGTGTTCGTGCCGGCCGGCTGGGCCGGTGAGCGGGCCGTCACCGCGACCTTCGAGCAGATCGACGTCGTCCACCAGATGGCGGCGCGCTACCCCGACCGGATGGTGCTGGCCAGGACCGAGGCCGATGTCCGGCGGGCCTGGCGCGAGGGCAAGCTGGCCAGCCTGATGGGCGCCGAGGGCGGTCATTCGATCGACAGCTCGCTGCCCGTGCTGCGGGCCATGTGCAGCCTGGGCGTGAAGTACCTGACGTTGACCCACAACGACAACGTGCCGTGGGCGGACTCGGCCACCGACGAGCCGGTGCTGGGCGGGCTGAACGACTTCGGCCGCGAGGTGGTCAGGGAGCTGAACCGGCTCCGCATGCTGGTGGACCTGTCGCACGTCTCGCCAGACACCATGCGCGACGCCCTCGCGGTGACCAGCGCTCCGGTGGTCTTCAGCCACTCCTCCGCGCGGGCGGTCTGCGATCACGTGCGCAACGTGCCCGACGACGTGCTCGGCACGCTGGCCGGCAACGGCGGCGTCTGCATGGTGACCTTCGTGCCGTACTTCGTCAGCGAGGACTGCCGCGCCTACGCCGACGAGGTGACCGCGCAGATGCTCGAGCGGGGCGAGAACGTCCGGGACTGGCAGGCCCGGATGGCTGCCATCGCCCGCTACGCCGACAGCGGCAAGCCACGGCCTGCCGCGACGGTGGCCCAGGTCGCCGACCACGTCGAGCATGTCCGCGAGGTCGCGGGGCTGGCCCATGTCGGCCTCGGCGGGGACTACGACGGCTGCGACCAGCTGCCGGTGGGGCTGGAGGACGTGGCCGGGTACCCGGCCCTGATCGCCGAGCTGCTGGACCGGCGGTGGTCGGAGGCGGAGCTTGCGGCGCTGACCGGGGAGAACGTGCTGCGGGTGCTCGCCGACGCCGGCTAGCCGGCGCCACTGTGACCCGGTGCCACTGTGACCCGGTGCCACTGTGACCCGGCGCCGCGACCGGCGATGTCGCTGCAGGCGCGCGCCGAGCACACTCAGGCTTCGCGCCGTATCGTGGGTAATCAGGCGATAACTGGCCGACTTTCCCTGATCGGCGGTATCCGGCAAGCTGGTAGATGTCGCAGTGTGTGAATTTTGTGCGGTAGGGCGCGCCGACATCGGAAACGGGCCGGCTGCCAGGACTATGCGTGATGCGGACGCGCACACCCATGGATCGTGAAATTGCTGTGTAGTCGATTAGGTAATGGGGCCGGGGGACCCCACGACGAGATGGCGGTTGGCGATGTATGCGATGCAGACCCCCGGTCCGGAGCCCATCGGGCACAAGACCGGCGGCGCGCAGCTGCGTGAGCTGCTGCTGGCCGGGCTGGTCGACCGGCTGCCGGCCGCTATCTATGCCGCGGAGTCCGGCGCGAACGGGCAGTGGGTGTATGCCAGCCCGCAGATCCAGGAGATGCTCGGGTTCTGCGCCGAAGACCTGATCGCCGACCCCGGCCTGTGGGCCCGGCAACTGCACCCCGAGGACCGGGACTGGGTGCTGCGTTCGGAGATGACGCAGCCCGGCACCGGGCGCTCCCAGATCGAGTACCGCATGATCCGCCGGGACGGCCAGGTGATCTGGGTGCTCGACGACGCGCTGCTGGACGAGGTCGGCGACGGAGCCATCCAGCACGGCCTGCTCTACGACATCACCGCCCGCAAGCGCACCGAGCTGCTGCTGGCCGAGCATGCCGACATCGTCGAGCGGGTGGCCCGCGGCGACGAGCTGGAGTCGACCCTGATCGAGCTGGCCAGCGCCACCGAGACGGTCAGTGGCACCGCGCGCTGCCTGATCGAGGTCGAGGCCGGCGCGGGGCTGGGGCGCAGCATCCTCACCGGCTCCGACGGGGTGTTCACCGAGGCCGACCGCGACCGGTTCGGCCCGGCCGGGCATCAGGCGGACTTCACCGCGCCCAACGGCAACCCGCTGGGCCGGGTGAGCCTGCACTACCCGGACCTGGCAGTGGCCCAGGACCGGGACGGCGACCTGGCCGGTTGGGCGGCCAGCCTGGCCTCGGTGGCGGTGCTGCGAGCCGCCGAGCACGCCCGGGTGACCCTGTCGATGTCGCTGCTGGAGGCGACGCTGGACGCCACCGCCGACGGGATCCTGGTGATCGGCGCCGACGGCCGGATCCTGGGCTACAACCAGAAGTTCGTCGACATGTGGCGGATCGAGCCGGCCGTGCTGGCGTCCGGGGAGGATGCGCGGCTGCGCGCGTCGGTGCTCGACCAGCTGGTCGACCCCGACGATTTCACCCGCAAGGCCGATGCGCTGATGGCGACGCCGGCCGAGTGCAGCCATGACGAGATCGAGTTCCTCGACGGACGGTTCTTCGAGCGTTACTCCCAGCCACAGCGCATCGACGGGCTCACGGTCGGGCGGGTCTGGAGCTTCCGGGACATGACCCTGCACCGGCAGCTGGAGCAGGAGCTGCGGGTCCAGGCCTTCACCGATCCGCTGACGCCGCTGGCCAACCGGACCTACTTCATCCAGCAGGTCACGGCCGCGCTGTCCTCCAGCCGCCGGCGGGAGGGCAGCCTGGCGGTGCTGCTGCTGGACCTCGACGACTTCAAGACCGTCAACGACAGCCTCGGCCACGTCGCCGGCGATGCCCTGCTGATCGCGGTCGCCGAGCGGCTGAGTACCTGCGTGGCCCCCGGTGATGTCGCCGCGCGGCTCGGCGGCGACGAGTTCGTGGTGCTGCTGCGCCAGCTCGACGGCGCCGAGGATGCCGTCTATGCGGCCGAACGGGTGCTGGCCGCGCTGTCGGCGCCGCTGGTGGTCGAGGGGCAGACGCTGACCATCCGGGCCAGCATCGGCATCGCGCTGCCCTCGGCCGACGAGGACGCCGGGGACCTGCTGCGCAATGCCGACCTGGCGATGTACACGGCCAAGCGGGACGGCGGCGGCCGCTGCCACTGCTACGCCCCCGGGATGCACGTCGAGGCGATGGCCCGGCTGGCCCTCAAGGCCGATCTCGAACACGCCATCGAGACCGACAAGCTGATCGTGCACTACCAGCCGATCCACGACCTGCGCAGCTTCGAGATCGTCTCGATGGAGGCGCTGGTGCGCTGGCAGCATCCCGAGCGCGGGCTGATCTCGCCGGAGGAGTTCGTCGCGCTGGCCGAGGAATCCCGGCTGATCGATCGGCTCGGCTCGGCGGTGCTGCGCCAGGCCTGCAACCAGCTCGCCCAGTGGCGGCGCAGCATCCCGGCCCAACGGGAGCTGACCGTCAGCGTCAACGTCTCGCCCCGGCAGCTGTCGGACCCGGGCCTGATCTCGGAGGTTCAGCGGGCGCTCTGGGTGGCCGGGCTGCCCGCGTCGGCGCTGGTGCTGGAGATCACCGAGAGCAGCCTGGCCACCCCCACGGTGGACGTGGTGACGGTGCTGAACCAGCTCAAGGATCTCGGGGTGGCGCTCGCGCTGGACGACTTCGGGGTCGGCTACTCCTCGCTCGGCCAGCTGGTGAACTTCCCGCTGGACATCGTCAAGGTGGACAAGTCCTTCGTGGACCGGCTCAACGGCGAGCTCAGCGGGGCGGCGCTGCTGCGGGCGGTGCTGCAGGTGGCCGAGGCGCTGTCGCTGGAGACCACCATCGAGGGCATCGAGGACGAGAACCAGCTGGAGCAGGTCCGGGCGCTGGGCTGCGGCCGGGCGCAGGGATACCTGCTGTCCCGGCCGCTGGACATCCAGGCCGCCTCGGACCTGCTCGCCGGCCGTAGCGCACCGGCCCGCGCCGTCGTCGGGCGGCATTCGATAATGCAGGGATGAGCTCTCTTTCCATCCGAGAAGTCGGCTACGACCATCCCGACGCGCAGCGGCTGATCGCCGAGGTGCAGGACGAGTACGTCCAGCGCTACGGCGGCCCGGACCGGGCGCCGGTCGATCCGCTGGAGTTCCAGCCGCCCCGGGGACTGTTCCTGGTCGGCTACCTCGACAGCGAACCGGTCGTCATGGGCGGCTGGCGCCGGTACGACGACGACCACCCGCAGACGTCCTGGGCGGCGCCGATGGTCGAGGTCAAGCGGATGTACGTGGCGGCCGCCGCCCGCGGGCGCGGCTACGCCCGGGCGATGCTGGCCCGGCTGGAGGACACCGCGCGAGAGGCCGGGGCCCGCTGGCTGCTGCTGGAGACCGGCTCCCGGCAGCCCGAGGCGGTCCAGCTCTACCAGTCCTGCGGGTACCAGCCGGTGCCGCCGTTCGGCCACTACGCCGACCGGCCGCTGGCCAAGCACTTCGGCAAGGAGCTGCTTACCCCTGCCAGTCAGCCGGAAGCTCCGCGCGTAGCGGCAGCTCAGCCACGTTAGGCCCGGCCTCGACGGTGAAGCTGCCGGGCTCCAGCGCCCAGCCGTCCTGCTGCCAGTGCTCGAAGGCCCGCCGGGGCAGCGCGATGGTCACCGTCGCGGTCTGTCCGGCAGCGACCTCGACGCCGGCGAAGCCGGCCAGCCAGCGCACCGGGCGGTCGTGGGCGGACTCCGGCCGGGACAGGTAGACCTGCGCCACCTCACGGCCGGCCCGGGTTCCGGTGTTGCGCAGCCGGACCGACACCTCGGCGGCATCAGGGCTTGCCGCGACCGACACCGACTCGTACTCGAACGTGGTGTAGCCGAGGCCGAAACCGAACGGGTAGGCGGGCTCGGCGCCCGCGCGCAGCCACGCCCGGTAGCCGATGTGGATGCCTTCGTCGTAGCGCAGCACCCCGTCGACCGGCGTCACGTCGAGCACCGGCACGTCGGCCTCCTCGGCGGGCCAGGTGGTCGGCAGCCGGCCGCCCGGCTCGACCGCTCCGCTGAGCACGTCGGCCAGCGCCCGGCCGTACTCCTGGCCGCCGAACCAGGTGAGCAGCACCGCCTGCACCTCCGAGCGCCAGGGCATGGTGACCGGCGAGCCTGAGTTCACCACGACCACGGTGCGGGGATTGGCCTGTGCCACCGCCCGCACCAGGTCGTCCTGCCGGCCGGGCAGCGCCAGCGACGTCCGGTCGAAGCCCTCGGACTCGACCTGGGAGTTGGTGCCCACCACCACGACCGCCACCTCGGCCTCGCGGGCGGCCTGGGCCGCTTCGGCGATCAGCGCGTCCGCCGAGGCGACCGCGGGCCGGGAGCCGAGCGTGATCCCCAGGGTGCCGGGCAGCCGCGCGCTGCCGGCGAGGGAGTGCTCCAGCCTCAGCCGGTAGCTGCGGCCGGCCTCCAGGTCGACCTCGGTGGTGCTGACCGGCGGCGAGAGCACCGCGGTGGCCGGGTCATGGCCGGTGACGTCGCTCTCGGCGGACAGCACGACAGCTCCGTCGATCGACAGCACGGTCGGTCCCACCGCCGCGAAGCCCAGCTCGACCGGTCCGGTGGCCGACGGCCGGTAGTCGGTGATGATCTCGCACGTGTCGAGGTCGCCGGTCGGGGCGTTGCCCAGCCACACCAGCGCGCTGGAGAACCGGACCTCGTCGAGCGCCACCTCGCCGGCCAGGTTCGTGAACCGCACCCGCAGCCCGGCCGAGCCGGTCTCCGGATCGGTGAGGCAGTCCAGCGGCAGCTCGGCCAGCCCCTCCTGGACGACCGCGCCGAGGCGGTAGCTGACGATCGAGGCCGGCAGCGCCTGGCGCAGCCCGGTGAGCGGGGAGACGACCTCGCTGGGCACCACCGTCGCGCTGCCGCCGCCCTGGGTCCGGGGCAGCTCGGCGTTCTGGCCGCTGACGGCGACGCTGGCCGGCGCCCGCAACGGCAGCAGGCCGTCGACGTTGCGGACCAGCACGATGCCCCGGGCCTCGGCCTCGCGGGCGAAGCCGGCGTCGATGATCGGCCGCGGCCGGTGGTCGGGCTCCGCGCCCAGCGCGCCGACCCGGACGGCCAGCAGCAGCAGCCGGCGGACCTTCTCCTCGATGGCCTCGACCGGCACCTCGCCGGCCCGGACGGCGGCCACCAGCGCATCTCCCCAGGGGCCGTTCGGGCCGGGCATCGCCAGGTCCTGCCGGGCCTTGGCCGCAGCCAGCGACCGGACCGCGGTCCAGTCCGAGATCACCACCCCGTCGAAGCCCCACTCCTCGCACAGCGGGCTGCGCAGCAGGTCGTTCTCGGACATGGTGACGCCCCGGACGGCGTTGTAGGACGACATCACCGTCCAGGCGCCGTCGCGGACCGTCCGCTCGAACGGCGCCAGGTACACCTCGCGCAGCGCCTGGTCGCTGACCTCCACCGAGGCGGTGAACCGCTCGGTCTCGAAGTCGTTGGCGATGTAGTGCTTGGGGCAGGCAGCGATGCCGGCCGACTGCACCCCCCGGACGAAGGCGGCGCCGATCTCGGCGGTGAGCAGCGGGTCCTCCGAGTACGCCTCGAAGTGCCGGCCGCCGAGCGGGCTGCGGTGCAGGTTGAT
This sequence comes from Jatrophihabitans sp., assembly GCF_036388195.1. Taxonomy (GTDB): domain Bacteria; phylum Actinomycetota; class Actinomycetes; order Mycobacteriales; family Jatrophihabitantaceae; genus Jatrophihabitans_A. The sequence continues at coordinate 33,808 of NZ_DASVSG010000136.1, forward strand.
GGTCGGGCCGAGGACGACGTCGACGCCCTTGCGGATGGCCTCGGCGGCGGCGATCTGGCCGTAGCGGTAGGCCAGCTCCGGGTCCCAGGAGGCGCTGAGCGCGGTCGCCGAGGGCAGGTTGAGCGAGGGGTCCCGCTCGTCCCAGATCTGGCCGCGGACGCCGGACGGGCCGTCGGAGAGCACCATGGCGCGCAGTCCGGCGGCGGGCTCCGGATGGGTGCTCCACATGTCCGCGCCGGTCAGCAGCCGCACCTGCTGTTCCAGGCTCAGGCTGCGGGCGATCGCGGTGAGCTGCTCGGCGAGCGCTGCCGGATCGGTGTCGAACATCTCGCCTGTGGTCACGACCGTGCCCGCCTTTCCCCGTGGTACTTCGATGCTAGGCCGATCCGCTCCACGGGTTCGCCGGCCGGTACCGCTGCCGCGAGCGCAGCCCATACCCTCGATCGATAGCGTCGAGGCGCAGGGTCCGGACCAGCCGGTGCGCTGGGCGGCTTCGCGAAGAGAGGCAGGTCGGGATGAGCGCGGCAGTCGATCCGGATCGCCGGGAGTGGGACGTCATCGTTCTCGGGGGCGGGGCGGCCGGTGAGAACGCCGCCCAGTACGCCACCCAGTTCTCCGGCCTGAGCGCGGTGATCGTGGAGGCGGAGCTGCTCGGCGGCGAGTGCTCGTACTGGGCGTGCATGCCGAGCAAGGCGCTGCTGCGCCCGGTGGAGGTGCTCTCGACCGGACGGGACCTGCCCGGGGTGAAGGAGCTGCTGGGGGATCGCCGGCTGGATGCCCAGGCGGTGCTGGCCCGTCGTGATGCCGTGGTCAATCACCTCGACGACGGCTCCCAGGTCGACTGGGCGCTCGGGGCCGGCATCGACGTGGTGCGTGGCTACGGCCGGCTGTCCGGGGTGCGCGAGGTGACCGTGACCGGCCCGGACGGCGCCGAGCGGGTGCTGGCCGCCCGGCATGCGGTGGTGCTCGACACCGGCAGCTCGCCGGCGATCCCGCCGGTGCCGGGGCTGGCCGAGGCGCGGCCGTGGACCTCGCGCGACGTCACGAACATGCACGAGATCCCGCGGCGGGTGGTCGTGGTGGGCGGCGGCGTGGTGGCCTGTGAATCGGTGACCTGGCTGCACGGGCTGGGCGTCGAGGAGATCACCGTGGTCGAGGGCGCCCCGGGCCTGCTGGCCAAGAACGAGCCCTTCGCCGGGGAGATCATCGCCGAGCAGTTCCGGGCGGCCGGCATCACGGTCCGGACCGGGGCCAAGGTCACCTCGGCGGAGCGGGCGGAGGTCAACGACGCCCCGGTCGGGCACCGGCACGGCGGCGAGGTCACCGTGACGCTGGACAGCGGCGAGCAGATCACCGCCGACGAGGTGCTGGTGGCGGCCGGCCGCCGTCCGCACAGCGACGACATCGGGCTGGAGTCGGTGGGGTGCAAGTCCGGTGGCTACCTTGAGGTGGACGACCAGCTCAACGTCGAAGGTGTGGACGGCGACTGGCTGTACGCGATCGGCGACCTGTGCGGCCGGGCGCTGCTGACCCACATGGGCAAGTACCAGGCCCGGATCGCCGGCGAGGTGATCGCCGCACGGGCTGCCGGCCGGCCGCTGGACAGCGATCCGTTCGGCCGGCACGCCGATGTGGCCGACCATGACCAGGTGCCGCAGGTGACCTTCACCGATCCCGAGATCGGCTCGGTGGGGCTGACCGAGCAGCAGGCCCGGGACAAGGGCCTGGACATCGAGGCGGTCGAGTACGACATGGCGGCACTGGCGGGCACGTACCTGCTGCGTGAGAACTACGTCGGACGGGCCAAGCTGGTGATCGACCGGCAGCGGGACGTGCTGGTGGGCGCGACCTTCGTCGGAACCGGGATCGCCGAGCTGACCCACTCGGCGACGATGGCAGTGGTGGCCCGCATCCCGGTGGGAGTGCTGCGGCACGTCGTGCCCTCGTACCCCACGGCCAGCGAGGTGTGGCTGCGGTTGCTCGAGGAGCTGGGCAAGCGCCGGCAGGGCTGATCAACCCGAATCACTGCGCCAGGGCGACGTCGAGCGCCCGCTGCATGGGCCCACGCACGTCTAATGCGGATGCCAACTTGAGCAATCCTGCCGGGCGGGCATCACGACGCCGCAGGTAATGCTGCAGCGCGCCGTAGGCCACGTCGTCACCCAACCGCCCGCGAAGACGCATCAGGTCGACCACTGTCCGTGCAGGGTCATAGATCCGTACCCATTCCCCGGGTGCAGCCTCGACAGCTGACAGGCCGAGCTCGAACGTCGATGCCTCGAATCGGAACACCGCCGTCGGTGGGTAGGCAATCCGCGGTGGGCGATGCCGGGTCGGCACCGCGATCTGCACCGCCGGAGAGATCTCGTCACTCAGATCATGGAATGCGGCGGCCGAGCGGCAACACACGATGGCGACCGGGGATCGGTAGGCAACCGCCAACAGATCCGGATAACCTGCTGGGGGTGCGTCCGCCCGCCGAAACACCCCGCGTGACAGCTCGACGACTCGACCGTCATCGCGCCAGGCATACAAATCGCGGGGATGCACACCTCGCGCCCGGGCCATTGCCGTGGTGAAGGTGGCAGGCAGCGACTCTCGACCCATGGATAGAAGTGTTACAGCTTCTAAGTGACGATACAACACTTCTATCCAGGGTCAGACCACGGGCAGTGTGAGCACCTGGTCGGTAGAGCCGGTGCTGACCGTCACCGGAGTGGCCAGCTGCCCGCCGCGGTAGTTGGTGTCGCCGCCGGCGAGGTACACCGCGATCCGGTGGCCGGCCTCGAACCGGTGCGCGATGCCTGGCAGCGTGATGTGCACGCTCCTGGTGACGTCGGAGATCCGGGTCGGGGCCACCAGGCCGTGGATCAGCCGGGCCGTGCCGTCCGGGCTGACGTCGTACAGCTTGGCGAACAGCACCAGCTGGCCGGCGGGACCGCTGGACTGGCTGAGCGCGGCCGTCGGAGCCGACACCCGGACGTCCAGGGTGGGCGTGCCGACCACGGTGACCGGCGCGGTGAGCGGTGCTCCGGTCCAGGACGCGTACGTCCCGGGCAGGTTCACATCCGGATTGTCCAGCGGCACCTCGACCCGGGAGCCGACCACGTCCAGGTTGCCCAGGGTGCTCGGCGCCCCGGCCGGTGGCGTGGTGAAGGACTGCGACCCCGGCCGCACCCCGCTGCCGACCAGCTCGGTACCCGACAGGTAGAGCCGTCGCGGCTTGCCGACGGGGTAGCTGGACGCGGTCGCCACCGTGCCCGTCCAGTCCTGGTAGTAGGCGAATGCCGGGCCGGTGCTGACGTCCTTGCCCTTGAGGTAGTGGTCGAACCAGGCCTGGATCCGGGCCGCCTCGTACGCCGCGCCCGCAGCCGACGGGGTGCCGCCGGAGTGGCCGTTGTAGCGCCACATCATCGCCACCGGGGTGTGCTGCCGGCGCAGCGCATGGTAGGTGGCGATGGCCTCGTTGAGGGTGAACAGGGTGTCCACCTGGCCCTGGTCCAGCAGCACCGGAATGGTGATCCGGGGCAGGTAGCTGGCGACCGAGGCGTGCCGCAGCCTGGCCGCATCGTCCGGTTGCAGGTAGCCGGTGCTGCCGGCGGTGACCAGCGCCGGGCAGACGAACTCGGCGAAGTTGGGGCACCCGATCAGGCGCTGCGGGTCCTGCTGGGCGTACTGCGCGCCGTTGAAGATCCCGATCGCGGAGAAGGCGCCGGCCCAGGTCAGCTTGGTGGCGCCGGGCGTGCTGGTCCCGGCATTGTTGGGACCGGCATTGGTGGGACCGGCATTGTTGGGGCCGAGGGAGTAGCTCAGGTCGTGCCAGGTGATCTGCGGGTTGAGGACGTCGACCCGGGCGTCGATCGAGGCGATCGCGAACTGGATCTGCCCGCCGTAGGAGCCACCCCACATGCCTACCCGGGGGTCGTGCTGCTGGGCGATGCCGTGGTGGTCCACCGCATCGTGCACCACGTAGTCCGGCGCGGGCACCGGCTGGGTGTGCTCGGCGTCGGCGAAGGCGATACCTGGCGCGCCGCCGAGGAAGCTGACCAGCTGGCTGCCGGCCCGGCCGTCGTAGTCGGGATCGTCGAGGGTGATCTTGCACCCCGAGCCGCCGAAGCCGAGCCCCGAGTAGGACAGCACCGTGTAACCCAGCCTCGCGTACTGCTGGGCGAACGGGGCCTGGTCGGCGGCCGAGCCACCGAAGCCGTTGGTGGTGAGGATGGCGGGCGTGGGCTGCTGGGCCGAGGCGCCGTCCGGGGTGTACAGGTCGCCGACGATGTCGCACTGCTGCTGGCTGCCGGCAGGGCCGACCGTCACCGAGAAGTGCAGCGACTGCGTGCGGTACCCGGGCTCGGCGGCGCCCGCCGCCCGCGCTCCGACGGCGACCGTGGAGCTGACAGCCAGGGCTGTGGCAGCGGTGAGGACGGAGCACAGGGCGCGGCGCACGAATACCTCCAGCGGACGACGATGATCTGCTGGGAGTAACGAACCGGCGCTGGTCCGGTGACGAGAACCGGTGCGTCAGCCGGCCGGCTGGGCCGGCGTGTCGCCGGGATATGTGACCGAACCCACTTCGATCAGCTGCTTGAACCGTTGCAGGTCATCGGAGACCTGCTGCTGCGGATGCTCACCCAGCAGCCTGGCTGCCAGCCCACCGGCGAGGCCGGCCGGCTGGGAGTAGACGATGTCGAGGGACACCTCGGCGCCGCCCGGCGCCTCCCGGAACCGAACGCCGCCCTGATGCGAGATCGCCGCTCCGGGCAGCGACTGCCAGGAGATCAGCGACGACGGATCGTCGCGGATGATCTCGGCGTCCCACTCCAGGCGGCTGCCCGCCGGCCCCTTGACCCGCCAGTGCGACAGGGTGTCCCCGATCACCTGCACGCTTTCCACGTGCTCCATGAAGTTGGGGAAGTTCTCGAAATTTCGCCAGTACCGGTAAGCCTCTTCAGGTGGGCAGCGGATCGTCGCCCAGGCCCGCAGGTGGGTTCTGGTGCTGCTGTTCCCGCTCCTGCCCTCGGCGGCCGAGATCCGCCGGCCGGCGACCACGTCCAGGACGGTGACCCCGGCCACCGCGGCGATCGCCAGCACCCGGCGCCGGCGGCCCACCCGGCTCGAGGCCAGGCCGGGGCCGAGCAGGGCCAGGTCCAGGACGTCCCCGGCAGCGCGTGCCCACAGCCACGGACTGGTGGTGTTGGCGCTGAGCAGCCCGGTTCCGACGGCCAGCTCGCGCAGCCCCACCGCGCGCATGGTGCTCTTGTGCGCCTGGCTGGGCCGGACGCCGGTAAGCCATGCCACCAATCTGGGAGCGACGACCTGGACGGCGCCCACCCCGAGGCTGGCGTAGCCCAGTGCGGCAGCCAGCTGCGCCGACTCCGGTATCCCGCCCGCGGATTCAGCCCAGCGTGGCTGGTGGCGCCGCCGGGTGATTCGTACCGTCGTCATGGGCAATCTCCTCAGGCTGAAGGAAATGGGCCGACGCAGAACCGCCGGCCCGCATCAGCTGACGGTGCGGACCGGCGGTTCGGCGACATGATGCCGTGCTCCGGCGTCGCGCTGACCAGAACGGTCACCGCGAGGGATATCGGTCGGTCTGCGGCTAGCGGGTCGTCCCCGTCGCAGCAGCCGCCCGACGGCTGAGCAGGACGCCAGCGGCGATCATGCCCAGGCCCAGCAGCAGGTGCAGCCAGTTGTCGGCGTTGTTGACCGGCACGAAGTTCGCGCTGGACTCCTTGCCGATAACCAGGCCGTACAGCCACAGCACCAGGTAGATCACGCCGCCGCCGACCAGGTAGAGGTAGGCGGTGCGAGCCTGGCGAGCCATTGCGATGCCGGCGGCACCGAACAGCAAGTGGACGATGTTGTGCAGCACGGAGACCTGGAAGATCCCCAGAAGCTTGGCCTCCGAGTGGTGTCCGGCGAAGCTCATGTCGCCGTAGTTGCTGGTGATGCCAGGGATGAATCCCAGCACTCCCACCAGGAGAAACACCGCGCCGACCGCCATGGCGGCCTTCTGCAGATCAGTGCGCTCCGCGGTGCCGGAATTGGACCTTGTCACTTCGCCTCCATCAGGTTGAGGCATTGGTGGCGGCGGAGCCAGCTGGCAGCAATTGCGGTGGACTCCATCCGCCGGCTACTTGCCGAGCCAGTATTCGACCATATTCCTGCGGTTCGGCGATTGCAATCTGTGCGGACCTGCGCGCGTCGGTCACGGACGGCGCCTGCAGCCCCCGTACGCCGGCGCGCTACGTTCCCAGCATGGTGTTCATCGGGGGATGGAGTTCGGGCCGGCGGCGGGGTTTTCGCCCCTACGGCGGATATGGCCCCTACCGGGGCTATGGCTACGGGCCCGGCCGGCCGGGCAACTCGTGCATGCGCGACATCTGCCTGATCCAGTCCGGCTGCTGCCTGGCCGAGCTGGTCGGCTGCGGGCCACAGCTGGCCCTCCTCGCCCCGTCGCTGGTGCGGCGATCGGCCCGAGCCGCCCGGCAGGCCACCGGTTCCGGTGCGCAGGCGGGCGCCGGAGCCCCCTGGCTGCTCGGCTTCGCGCTTGCCGCGATCAGGCTGTACCAGCAGGAGATCAGCCCGCGGCGACGCCCGTGCTGCCGGTACAGCCCGACCTGTTCGCAGTACGCCGCCGAGGCTCTGCAGGGGCACGGATTGCGCCGCGGCCTGTGGCTGGCGGGCCGCCGGTTGCTGCGCTGCCGCCCCGGATCGGCAGGCGGCAGCGACCCGGTGCCAGCCGCCCGCACAGGTCATAGCCGCCTGTCTCCATGATCACTGCGATTGCGCCGCTTACTGAGCGCACCGTACAATCAAGCCCAGTGGAGTGCCTTCGGCCTGCGCGTGGCTCAATCACGAGCCTCTTCGATGCTCAGCTGGGCGTCTACTGACATCACGCCTCGTATGAGCTGAGACAGACCTCGGGCTACCAACATGATGAGCGAATGTAGGCGCTGGAAGTCCCGTCCGACCGGACAGGGCACCGAGTCTGTGTCGATCGCTCGTCCGGAGCTGGTCCCTGCGGCCAGCCGCCGTGGAGCCGAACTTGATGTCCACTGTCTGATGCGGTAGCCGTACCGCTGGCGGAGCGCATCCGCCGTACGTCGCGCTGAACCCACAGCGCTCGCTCTGTCGAACTCGAGGAGTTCTCATGACCGAGGAATACACCCCGCCTTACACCTCTACGCCGCTGGCCGCCGAGGGCACCACTCCGGTTGCTGGCACCACGCCACCCGTGGTGGGTTACTCCACCCCGCCGGCGACCGGCGCCACCGAGGCCGACACCGGCAGCGGCACCGTCGACGTGGCCAAGGGCCAGGCGGCCGAGGTGACCCAGGGTGCGGTGCAGGCTGGCCAGCACGTGGCCGGCGTCGCCAAGGAACAGGCCGCCAACGTGGGCGCCGAAGCCGGCTTCCAGGCCAAGGTCCTGCTGTCGCAGGCCACCACCGAGCTCAGCCAGCAGGCCGGCCAGCAGCAGCAGCGGCTGGCCCAGGGCGTTCGCTCGCTCAGTGACGAGCTGCGCAAGCTGACCCAGCCGGGCGAGCAGGCCTCCGGCCCCGCCGCCGACCTGGCCCGCCAGGGCGCTGAGCGCGCCCGGGATCTGGCCACCTGGCTGGAGCAGCGTGAGCCCGGCGAGCTGCTCGAGGAGGTCAAGACCTTCGCCCGGCAGCGTCCCGGCATGTTCCTGATGCTGGCCGCCGGAGCCGGCGTGCTGGCCGGGCGGATGACCCGTGGCCTGAAGGAGACCGCCGCCGACGAGGCCCAGGCCTCGCAGCTGAGCGGCAGCTACAGCGAGTACGGCACCCCGACCCAGTACGGCACCGGCGTGCAGTACGGCACCGGCGCCCAGTACGGGACCGGCGTGCAGTACGGCGACGAGGCCGTCGTCCTCGGCACCGTCGAGGAGATCGAGGTGGTCCGGCCCTACGCGTCCAGCGAGGACGGCCCGACCGGATTCCCGACCACCGGTGGCACCACGGGTGGCGCCCGGTGAGTACTTCCTACGAGGGCGCCAGCCCACCGGCGGCTGACCGCCCCTCGATCGGCGAGCTGCTGTCTGACATCAGCGCCGACCTGAGCACCCTGATGCGCCAGGAAGTCGCGCTGGCCAAGGCCGAGCTGACCCAGTCGGGCAAGCAGGCCGGCAAGGGCGCGGGCCTGCTGGCCGGCGCCGGCATCGCGGGCCACATGGTCCTGCTGTTCCTCTCGATCGCCCTCTGGTGGTCGATCGGGAACGCCACCGGCCACGGCTGGTCCGCCCTGATCGTCGCTGTCATCTGGGCGATCATCGGCGCGATCCTGGCCTCCATGGGCCGTAAAGAGATGAAGAACGTCACCGGTGTGCCGCGGACCACGGACACCGTCAAGAAGATTCCCAGCGCTGTCGCAGGAAACGAGGAGACCCGATGACGACGAGCAACGACCCAGACCAGATTCGCGCAGAGATCGAGCGGACCCGCGCGAACCTCTCCAACGATGTCAACCAGCTCACCGAGACGGTGACCCCGAGCAACGTGGCCCGGCGGCAGGTCGACAAGGCCCGTGGCGCCGTGTTCGGCGTCAAGGACCGGGTGATGGGCACGGCCGGCGACCTGCAGTCCAGCGCGTCGGACAAGGCCTCCACCCTGACCGGCAAGGCCTCCGACATGGGCAGCGCGGTGACCGGCGCTCCGGGCACCGTCAAGGACCGGGCCGCTGGCAACCCGCTGGCTGCCGGCCTGATCGCCGTCGGCGTCGGCTGGCTGGTCGGTTCGCTGCTGCCCGTCAGCGAGCGCGAGAAGCAGGCCGCCACCCAGGTCAAGGACCAGGTCAAGGAAACCGCCATGCCGGTGGTGAGCGACGCCGCCAAGGAGGTCGCCGAGAACCTCAAGCCGGCCGCTCAGGAAGCGGTCGAGTCGGTCAAGGAGACCGCTGCTGACGCGGCCACCACCGTCAAGGAAGAGGGCAAGTCCTCGGCGCAGGACGTCCAGGGCCAGGCCGTCGACGCCAAGGACACGATCCAGGAAAGCCGCAGCTGAACCAGCTCCTGATCCGATCCCGTCGCGCCGCGACCTGACAAGAGAGAAGCTCTATGTCCAGCGATGCAATCGTGCTCCTGAAGGCCGACCACAAAGAAGTCAAGAGTGTCTTCAAGCAGTTCCAGCAGGCAGGCGAGGATGCCACCGAGAAGAAGGGTGACCTCGTCAAGAAGATGATCGAGCTGCTGACCGTTCACACCTACCTGGAGAACGAGCTGATCTATCCAGAGGTGCGCCGGCAGCTTCCCGACCTCGAGGACGATGTTCTGGAGTCCTACGAGGAGCACCACGTCGCCGACGTGCTGTGCCTGGAGCTGAGCACGATGAGCGCTGACCATGAGCGCTTCGATGCCAAGACGACGGTGCTGATCGAGAACGTCCTGCACCACATCGAAGAAGAAGAGCAGGAGTGGTTCCCCGAGGTACGCAAGGGGATGTCACGCAAGCAGCTCGCCGAGCTCGGCGAGCGGATGGAAGAGATGCGCAAGACGGCGCCGCGCAGCCCGGCTCAGCCGAAGGCGATGAAGAAGGCGCTCGACGCGGTCGTCAAGTAGCCGCGGTCCTCAGGTAGCAGTGGCCCAGCCGTCGTTCCCGGCGGCTGGGCCCTTCCATGTCCGCACCGCCGCGCGCACCGCGGCGTCGGCCTGGACGGGATAGGGAAAGCACGCGTTGTGCGCGCCCGGCAGCACCGCGCACTGCCCGGCC
>NZ_DASVSG010000137.1:0-28794 GCF_036388195.1 Jatrophihabitans sp.
ATCACCGTCGACGCGCCGGCCCGGCCGGCCCCGGTCAGCGGCGACCCGGACCGGATCCGGCGGGCGCTGGACAACGTCCTGGTCAACGCGCTGCGGTTCTCACCGGACGGCGGCCAGATCCGCATCGCGGCGGGAGTGGTCGACGGCCACGCGGAGCTGACCGTGACCGACCAGGGGCCAGGCTTTCCGCCGGACTTCCTGCCGGTCGCCTTCGAACGGTTCCGCCGGCACGACCCGGCCCGCACCCGGATCGAGCAGGAGGGCGCCGAGCAGGCCAGCACCGGGCTCGGCCTGGCGATCGTGCGCAGCGTGATGCGGGCGCATTCGGGCACCGCCACGGCGGCCAATCTCGAGGACTCGTCCGGGGCTCGGGTTACCCTTCGCTGGCCGACCGGAACGGGGTCGTGAGGGAGCCGCTGGGCGAAGCGGGACGGAGCGGGGCATGTCCGTGCACTGGCTCGTCGTCGTCCTGAGCCTGGGGTCAGCATTCGCCTTCGCGATCTCCACCAACCTCAAGCATTCCAGCGCCGCCCAGGTGCCCCACGTCAGCCGGCTGCATCCCGACGCGGTGGCCCGGTTCGTGACGGCCACCCTCAGCCACCGGCTGTGGCTGGCCGGCATCGTCACCGACGCCATCGGGCTGAGCCTGCAGGTGATCGCCCTGCACCTGGGCGCGCTGGCGGTGGTGCAGCCGCTGCTGATCAGCGGCCTGCTGTTCTCGCTGCTGCTGCGCCGCCGGCAGGGCCGTCCGGTGACCGGCGCGGAGGTCCGGTGGGCGCTGGTGCTGACCGGGTGCCTGATCGGCTTCCTGTCCCTGGTGGGCTCGAACCCCGGCGCCGGCGACGGCCCGGACCGGCTGCCGGCCGTGGTGGCCGCCGTCGCCGGGGTGGGGCTGGCGCTGACCTGCCTGGTGCTGGCCCACCGTCGCCGTCCCGCCGCCGACGCCGCCGCGCTGATCGGGGTGGCGGTCGGGGTGGTGTACGCCGCGACCGCGGCGCTGCTCAAGGGCCTGACCGACCGGGCGGTGCACGGGCCGCTGGCGGCGCTGACCAGCTGGCAGCTGTACACCGTCCTGGTGGTCGGCGCGATCGGGCTGTTCCTGAGCCAGCTGGCCTTCCAGGCCGGCCCGCTGACGGCGAGCCTGCCCGCGATCGCCACCGTCGACCCGCTGCTGAGCATCGTGGTCGGCGTGCTGGTCTATGACGAGCACATCCACCGGGGCCCGTGGTCCGGCTTCGGCCTGGTGGTGCTGATGGCGCTGCTCGGCGCGTCGGTCATCCAGCTCGGCAAGGTCGACCTGGACAAGCCGGCGCCCCAGCGGGTGTCCAGCGGCTAGCCGTCCTTCCCCGAACCCCTGGTCCCGTCCTTGCCGAACCCCTCGTCCGGGGCCCCCATCCCGCCGTCCGGGCCGATAGGGCAAGATCGATGGGCGCTGCGGGGGAGCGCGCCTTTGTCAACCGCTGATGTACCGGGTACTCAGCAAGCCCCAGGAGCCTGAGTGACCGACCCGGCGATGGCCGACCTGCTGCGCGCGGAACAGGCCGACGTCGACATCCGCTACGCCCGCCTGGACGAGCTGCGCGCCGAGACCGCCCGCGCCCTGGCCCAGCTGCGCAGCTCCGGCACCGCCGGCACCCCGGCCGCCCGGGTCGAGCGCGACGCCTTCCTGGCGCTCAATGCCCAGACCCAGCAGCGGCTGGCAGCGGTCGAGGAACGGCTGTGCATCGGCCGGCTGAGGATGGCCGACGGCGCCGACCGCTACGTGGGACGGATCGGGATCACCGACCGCGACGGAGTCCGGCTGCTGCTGGACTGGCGGGCGCCGGCCGCGCAGCCGTTCTACCGGGCCACTCCGGCGGCGCCGGACGGCGTGGTCAGCCGGCGGCACCTGAGCACCACCGGACGCAAGGTCACCGGCATCTCCGACGAGGTGCTGGACCTCGACCGGTTCACCGCCTCCGAGGCCAGCACCGCGACGGTGTCGGCCGACGGCGCCCTGATGCTGGCCCTGAACGCCCACCGGACCGGGCGGATGCGCGACATCGTGGCGACCATCCAGGCCGAGCAGGACGAGATCATCCGGGCGCCGCTGGGCGGGGTGCTGGTGGTGCAGGGCGGCCCGGGCACCGGCAAGACCGTGGTGGCGCTGCACCGGGCGGCCTACCTGCTCTACGCCCACCGCGACCGGCTGGCCCGCAGCGGGGTGCTGGTGGTCGGCCCGAACGCCCGGTTCCTGCGCTACATCGAGCAGGTGCTGCCCAGCCTGGGGGAGACCGGCGTGGTGCTCGCGACCGCCGGGCAGCTGTTCCCCGGCATCGACGCCCAGGGCGTGGACAGCCCCGAGGCGGCGCTGATCAAGGGCGATCTGCGGATGGCCCGGCTGCTGGCCGCGGCGGTGAAGGCCCGGCAACGGGTGCCGGCCGAGCCGGTCCGCCTGACGGTCGAGGGCAGCGTGATCACCCTGTTCCCCCGGGACGTCGAGCAGGCCCGCAGCCGGGCCCAGCAGTCGCGCAAACCGCACAACGTGGCCCGGGTCCGGTTCGCCGGCGACCTGCTGGAGCGGCTGGCCGGACGGCTGGCCAAGGCGCTCAAGACCGACCTGGACGCCGACACCCGGCCGGAGCTGATCAACGCCCTGCGCAACAGCGCCGACGTCCGGCGCGAGATCAACCTCTGCTGGATGCCGCTGACCCCGGAGCGGCTGCTGCGCGACCTGTACGCAGACGCCGCGGCGCTCGCCCGGCTGACGCCGCGCTGGTCGGCAGCCCAGCGCCAGGCGCTGCACCGGCCCAGGTCCGCGCCCTGGACGCCGGCCGACGTCGCGCTGCTGGACGAGGCGGCCGAGCTGCTGGGCGCCGACGAGGCGCTGCTGGACGAGGCAGCCCGGGTGGCCGCTGCCGAGCGGGCGCACGAGGTCGAGTACGCCGGGCGGGTGCTGGACATGATCGCCGACATGGAGCCCGACGCGCCCGGGATGACGACCGCGGACGCGCTGGCCGAGCGGTACGAGGCGACTCCTGACCGGCGGGCGCTGGTCGACGAGGCGGCCAGTGACCGGAGCTGGGCCTTCGGGCACGTGGTGGTCGACGAGGCTCAGGAGCTGTCGGCGATGCAATGGCGGCTGCTGATGCGCCGCTGCCCGTCCCGGTCGATGACGGTGGTCGGCGACACCGCCCAGACCGGGTCGCCGGCCGGCGCCCGCTCCTGGGGGCAGATGCTCGATCCCTACGTCGGCGGCCGCTGGCGGCTGGCGGAGCTGACCGTCAACTACCGCACCCCGGGGCGGATCATGCAGGTCGCCACGTCGGCGCTGGCCGAGTCCGGCATCACCCCGCCGGTGCTGACCTCGGCGCGCCCGGGCGACTGGCCGCCCACCGCCGAACAGGTCGCGGGCGACCTGGCAGCCGCTCTCGGCAAGGTCGTGACGGAGGAGCTTGCCGCCGTGGGCGAGGGCCGGTTGGCGGTGATCGCCGCCGCGCAGGCGCAGCCGGAGCTGGCAGCCGCGCTCAGCCAGGCCGTGACGGCCGCCGGCGAGCGGCTGGTGGTGCTGTCCCCGGCGCAGTGCAAGGGACTGGAGTTCGACGTCGTGGTGCTGGTCGAGCCGGCTGCGATCCTGGCCGGTTCCAGCCGGGGAGCCAGTGACCTGTACGTGGCGATGACCCGCTCCACCCAGCGGTTGCGAATCCTGCACAGCCGGCCGCTGCCGGCCGGGCTGGTGCTGCCCGAGACCGGCCGCGCCCCGCGGTAACCGATAGTCACCGCAGGGCGCGTACACCGCTCAGCCCGAGCTTTCAGATGGACAGCCGCTGTCCCACGTAGATCAGGTTGGGGTTGTGGATGCTGCGGTTCATCCGGACGATCGTGGGCCAGCCACCGGGCACGCGGTACCTGGCCGCGATCTTGTACAGGGTGTCGCCGGAGCGGACCGTGTAGATGCGGGTCGAACGCACCGGCGCCGGCTTCTTGACGGCCGGCCTCTTGACGACCGGCTTCTTGACCGGCGCCGTCCGGGTCACCGGCCGGACGGTGTAGGTGCGCAGGTACCGGCCGCACGTCGGCCAGGCTCCGATTCCCTGGCCGCGCAGGGTCCGCTCGGCGATGACGATCTGCTGCGCCTTGGTGGCGAGGTCTGCCCGGCGCGCGTACGCGCCGCCGCCGTAGGCGAGCCAGGTGCTGTAGCTGAACTGCAGGCCACCGTAGTAGCCGTTGCCGGTGTTGATGTGCCAGTTGCCGCTGGACTCACACCGGGCCACCCCGTCCCAGTTGTGGGCCGTCGCGGCGTCGGCGACGCCACCGACCGCGGTCAGCGAGATCGCCGCGGCCGTGGTGACCGAGCCGGCCAGCGCCATGCGGACCCGTGAGGGCCTGGCGGCGGCAGGCTTGGCTGCCCGATGGCAGCCGACGTACTTACGTGCGGACATGGATCCTCCCGATCCACCGCCTGCGGGGTTAGCTGTCGGATTCGGACGATCGGTGTCCGGCCGGGGATGAGCCCGGCTTTACCCCAAGACGCGCCAGGCGCGCCGCATGTGGGTTCCCCGCCCCCGTCTTCGAGAGTTCATCTCGGGCGACCGGCAGACGGGGTTGAACGGACCGGTTCACCACACCTGCCTTTGCCGAGGTGCCTGGCCACCTTAACCGACGGACAGCCCAGCGCCAGACCCGAGACCAGCGCTTGTGGACAAGTGCCAGTTTCGACTCACTTCAACTGGCCTACCCCGTAAGAAATCACCAGCACCGACAGCACCAGCGCAGACACCGATTCCACCGCCATCAGCGCCTTGCTCGCGGTGACAGCGGCATCGTGTCGGTCGGGCTGAACGCCGAGGAATTGGTCACCGAGACGTAGAGGTAGTCGATGAACCCGGGCGCCCAGCCGGATTTTCCCGACGAGCGCTTCGCGACCTCGGGGATGGCGTCGTGGTCCTCGTCCTGCGGAAACCGGAAGTCGGCGATCGGCAGCCGTGGCCGGGGGACCTGGGTGCGGCTGACCGGGCCGCCCCGGTCGAGCTCCCAGTAGGCCAGCGCGAACACCAGGACGTTGGTGAGCCACACCTGGCCGGCCGCCAGCAGCAGGGTGGCCGAATCGTCCTGGCCGTGCCCGCCGACCAGCTGGCGGATCAGCAGCGCCAGCGCGACCGCGTTGCCCGCGGCGATCAGCAGCACCAGCGAGATGGCCAGCCGGCGCAGCTCCCGGTTGCCGCGGGTCATCCGGCGCGGGTTGGCGGCGACCAGCGGGAGGAACAGCAGCAGCTCGAGCACCGGCACCACGAATCTCGGCTCGATCAGCAGCTGGGTGGGCAGCAGGCTGTAGAGCGCGATGGCGACCAGGACCGCGACCGCGGCGGGCAGCCGGGGCTCGCCCGGGTGGGCCTGATGCCTACGCTCGGTGGTCGACACCCGGTATTGATATGCCATCGCGACCGCTGAGGGACGAAGGCGCGACCGATGGCGGGCTCGCGGCTCGGGGAGGCTCAGGGGCGGCGGTTAGGGTGCAGGGATGTCTGTCCTCACCCGGGCCGTGCTGTTCGGCCTCGCCACCGGTGGCCGGAGCACGTCCGGCCTGGCCGCCCTCGCCCTCAACGACCGGCCTTTCGCCAGCGCGCGGGGCAGCCGGTGGGCCCGCAGGCTGGCGGCCACCGCGGCCGTCGGCGAGTTCGTCGGCGACAAGCTGCCGCAGACGCCCAGCCGGTTGCAGCCGGCGGGGCTGGTGCCGCGGCTGGGCCTCGGCGCCGTGACCGGCGCGGTCCTGACCCGCCGCGAAGGCGGCAGCCGCAGCCGGGCGGTGCTGGCCGGCGCGCTCGGGTTGCTCGGCGCCACCGCCGGCAGCCGGCTCGGGGTGTCCTGGCGGCAGCTGGCGGCCCAGCGGTTCGGCCGGGACCTGCCCGGCGCGCTGATCGAGGACGCCTGGTGCCTGGCCGCCATGCGCTACGCCAGCCGGTCGCGCTAGCCCCCGCTCAGTCGTTGCTCAGTCGCAGCCCTGGGTGCTGACCGCTGCGGTCGCGGTGCGGCCGGCCTGCAGGTCCGGAGCGACCTCGGTGGCGGTCAGCACGTACCCGACCTCGGACTGGTCCACGCTGGCGGCGAAGACCACCCCGTAGACCTGGCCGGCGGGGCTCAGCAACGGGCCGCCTGAGTTGCCCGGCCGGACCCGGGCGCGGACGGTGTAGACCTGCCGGGTGACGGTGCGGTCCTGGTAGATGTTCGGGCCGGTGACCTTCGTGCGGGCGGCGATCCGGGCCGGCAGCGCGGTGAACGGGCCGTTCTGCGGGTAGCCGGCGACCACCGCTGCGGCGCCGCTGGCCGCGGTCCCGGCGATGGCCAGCGGCCGCCGGTTCAGCCCCGGCACCGACAGCACCGCGATGTCGCGGTTGGGGTCATAGAGCACCACCCGGGCCGCCAGCGTGCTGCCGCCGGGCGCGGTGACGTGCGGGTTGGTGACCCCGGCCAGCACGTGGGCGTTGGTCATCACCCGGTTGGCGGCGAAGACGAATCCGGTGCCTTCGATGGACCGCCGGCACGACGGCGCCGTGCCGGTGATCTTGACGATGGACGCTCCGGCCACCCGGATCGCCTCGGGCACCACGGCCGGGTCGGGCGGCGCCACCGACGGGGCCAGCAGGGTGGCGAACGGCCCGGAGACCGCGGGCAGGTCGTGCCGCTGCACCTGCCGGAGCAGGCTGGCGGCGACCCGGTGGCCCTCGCCGGGAATCACCCGGTCGATGGTGTGCAGCACCAGGCTGCGGTGGATCTGGCGGGCCAGCGCGGGCACCGGGGCATAGGCCAGCGCCAGCGCCAGCAACCAGGCCAGCGCCAGCAGGGTCGCGACCGACACCACCGCGCCGCCGGCGCCGTCCACCGGCCCGAGCGCGGTCCGGGCGATCTTCGCGCGCAGCCGTCCGCCGATGGCCTGGCCGATCAGGTGGCCGAAGGTGGCGAAGGCGAACACCGCGATCAGCGTGACCGCCCGCTGGCCGAACGCCTGGTCTGCCGTCCCGGCCTCGCTGGGCGTCTTGAGCAGCGCCCGGGCGATGGCCGGCGCGACCTGGAGGCCGATCGCCGCGCCGGCGACGAAACCGGCGAACGACGTGATTGAGGCGATCAGGCCGCGCCGGTAGCCGGCCAGCGCCGACAGCGCCGCCAGCGCCACCAGCACCAGGTCCAGCAGATCTCCATGCATCCGCAGATAGTGGCACGCCTTGATCGTGAGCGAGCTGTGACGGCCGCGGCCCGTCCGGCGGCTGCCGGCGATCCGCGCCTAGAGTCGGGGCATGCGGTACACCAAGCTCGGCTCGACCGGTCTGGACGTCTCGCGGATCTGCGTGGGATGCATGAGCTTCGGCGTTCCCGAGCGCGGCAACCACCAGTGGACCCTGGACGCCGAGCGCAGCCGGCCGCTGATCCGGCATGCCCTCGAGGCGGGGGTCAACTTCTTCGACACCGCCAACGTCTATTCCGACGGCACCAGCGAGGAGATCGTCGGGCAGGCGCTGCGCGAGTTCGGCAACCGGGACGAGATCGTGCTGGCCACCAAGGTGCACGGCCGGATGCGTCCCGGCCCGAACGGCGCGGGCCTGTCGCGCAAGGCGATCCTGGCCGAGCTCGATGCCAGCCTGCGCCGGCTCGGGGTGGACTACGTGGACCTGTACCAGATCCATCGGTGGGACGACAACACCCCGATCGAAGAGACCATGTCGGCGCTGCACGACGTGGTCAAGGCCGGCAAGGCGCGTTACCTCGGCGCGTCCTCGATGTATGCCTGGCAGTTCGCCAAGGCCCAGTACCTGGCCGACCGGCACGGCTGGACCCGGTTCGCGACCATGCAGAACCACTACAACCTGCTGTACCGCGAGGAGGAGCGGGAGATGCTGCCGCTGTGCGCGGACCTCGGGGTCGGCGCGATCCCGTGGAGCCCGCTGGCCCGCGGCCGGCTGACCCGGGACTGGAACGCCAGCAGCGCCCGCAGCGAGACCGACGAGTTCGGCAAGACGCTCTACCTGGACGACGACCGGCTGATCGTCGAGCGGGTCGCCGAGATCGCCGAGCAGCGCGGGGTGTCGCGGGCCCAGATCGCGCTGGCCTGGGTTCTGCGGCATCCGGTGGTGAGCGCGCCGATCGTCGGCGCCACCAAGCTGGAGCACCTGTCCGACGCTTTCGCCGCCCTGGATGTCGAGCTCAGCGATGCCGAGGTGGACCGGCTGGAGAGCGGGTACCGGCCGCATTCGATCGCCGGGTTTCGCTGAGTGACTTAGAGCTCGAATCCCGCCCAGTGCACAACGTTGTAATACGACAACTCCCCTTGGCTACGGCAACTGTCACGGAGGCCGCTAACCTGTGCTACATGCCGACACCTAACGAGGTCCGCGCACGTCGAGAGCTGCGAGCCAGGTTTATCAACGCGGTGTACGACGGTCGTGAGCGCCAAAGCGCTGGCATCGATGCCAGCGTGATGGTTCATGACGTGCTGCGTGAGATCGGTGCGGATCAGCTGGATGAGCACACCATAACCCGGCTTGTGAAAGACCTGGAGGACGACTACCTCATCGAGGGTGTCGGTCAATCCTGGGGCGAGGTATACCCCGAAGAAATCAGGCTAACGCCCGCCGGCCGGATGGAGGTCGAGACTTGGCTCGCTGAGGACGCTCCTACGCTTCACCTGCCGATTGTCCCTAGTCAAGTCGTCAACAACACTACCCATGTGTACGGAAACGTGACTGGAGCGGCTTTCGTCACCGGCTCGACGGACACAGCGATCAATATGCAGACCGCGGTGAGCGAGCCTCTGTCCCAACTTCTCCCCAAGTTGCGCGAATTGCTTGCTGAATGGGATGGCACGGCAGACGAACGCGAAGACATCGAGGCTGACATTGAGATCCTCGAAGGTGAGGCGGTTAGCGGCTCCCCTAGACCGGGACGCATCAAGGCCGCAGCTCGGCGAGTCATCGCTTGGACAACGAGTGCTGCGGCTGCCGGCGCCTCGAAAGCGCTGACCGGGGAGGTACAGGTTTTGACGAGCCAGGTGTTGCACCAGCTATGACGGCGGGCTTGTGTGGTGCTGGCGCCACAAGAAGCGGTCCGTTCTTCTAAAGACAAATATGACGACCATGCGGACGCAGATTGTTCATCGTCACCGCCTGCCACGTCGTTACGGGTTCAGCCGTCATCACGCCTTTACCCGCTACGAGTACACCACCTCGTAGGGTGGAGCTCATGCCTACATCTGATGACATCGCGGCGTATCAACGCCGTCGGGCAAAGTTCATGAGTGCGGTCTGGGACGCAGAGGAGCAAGAAGAGATCGGCTTCGGCATTAAGGTTGATCAGATGCTGCAGCAGATCGGCGAGACCGCCCTGCCTGTCGCCTCGATCAGGCGTCTCGTAGAAGACCTAATCGGTGACGGGATGTTAAAGGAGTTCAATCCCTTCCACGAGCAGGCTTACCCAAGCTCGGTCAAACTTACAGCGTACGGACGCGCTGAGGTACAACGGTGGGTCACTGAAAAGAACCGGGGCACGGACGCCTTCCCGCTCTCTTACCAGCAGGTCTACAACTACAACACGACGGTTCACGGCGACGTATCCGGCTCCAACTTCGTTGCCGGATCGATTGGCACCCACATCAGTCAGTCAACGCAGATCACCGAGCAACGATCATCGATAGCAATGAAGGCCGTGGAACTGCTCGAAGCCAGCGGCATCACTGGTGACGAACGCGAAGAGATCCTGGCCGACATCGAGACCCTGCGTGAGGGCGACCCGACGCCAACCCGTCTCAAGGCTGCACTTCGTCGGCTTTCTAGATGGGGAGGTAGCGCGATTGCCGTTGACACGACCGCCGCGCTGGCGGGGGAAGTCCAGGCTCTAGCACGACAGACGCTCGGCCAAATATAAGCAGTGCGCCCCACGGAATCCCGCACTATCGCCGTATGTCCTTCACTCACCACGCGGCAAGCAACACCCGAATGCCGTCGGTTGAGACGACTGCGCAAACTTGGAGGGTGACCACGAACTTCGTCGAACCATTACGCAAATTATTGTCGATCACATTCAACTCCCTGCGGGTGATGGCAGGTCCTGATCCGCTTAAATCTGGACTTCAGTCGCCATGTCGAACTCTTGCGACAAACCTCTGCTTTGCGCTCGATCTTCAGATCATGTCCCGGTACGGTCGGCGTTATGGCCGGAACGAGTCCAACGGTGTGGTCGCGCGCGGGCGTCCAAGTTCGAGCAGCGAGCGTTTCTGCGCTGCTCGCCGACGTTGCAAACATCACGGTAGCCACCGGACACCGCTATGTATGGCGCGGGATCAAAGATGCAACCTACAGGCTGGACTCAGCCCTCGCGCGAAGACTCATGGCGTCCAAGGTTGATCTTACTGCAAGTAACCTGGCCCGTTCGGAGGCTCGACTCGTCCAAAGCGCACGAGACGCCAGGCTCGATCAGGGGTTATCCAGCGCGGAGCTGCTCGCGTTGCTACAACATGCGGGCGCCTCGACGTCACTTCTTGACGTCACCCCTGACCCGTTCATCGCATTGTTCTTTGCCACGGAACCAGTTGGGGCCTTGAAGCCTTGCGCCCTGATGGCTATACGAGTGCCTGGCGCTACCCCGGCACGGCAGGCCGCGCACACATTCAAGGGTCCCTTGCCTGACAACGGTTCGTCAGGTTCGGTTTTCACGCGACTGCGCGAGGAGCAGAAGCTCCCCAGGACCACTCGCCCAATCCTCTGGGAGGCACCGTTTCTGGACAACCGGATGCGTGCCCAGCGAGGTATGTTCCTGGCCACCACAGCGCCGCGCAGCGACATGGAGTATGGAAGCATCGACCTCGGCTTGGAGGCCAAGGAGGTCGAGATCGACAGCGTTCATCATCTGCTGAATCGAGACCGCGGCCAGTACCGCAGACCTCCGCTCGTCGTCTTCTACATCCCAACGGCGCTGAGGTCTCAAGTGGCAACTGAGCTTGACAGCAGGTTCGGCTACCGAACCGAGACCGTCTATCCAGACCTCGCAGGCTTCGCTCTCGCCAACTCGCCCAACCGCGTGTTGGAGTAAGACGTCCCAACGCGCACATTACCTGAATCGTCACACCGCGTCGCGCCGCGCGGCACCACCTATGCGGCACTCGGAAGTCGACCCGAGCGCCCGGGTCACTGTCGACCTCGGCACGCATAACGACGCCCAGTCCTCGTCAACGGTCGATACAAGCAAGCACATGATCGGCGTTATGCGCTGCGGTGCCCCTGGGCCAGAAGACAGGCAGGTCTTGTCAGGGTTGGAAAGCTGTCCCAACAGGTGCACAAACGTGTAATTGTGACAGCGCCCTTTGTTTCGTTGCACTCGGTAGGCCGCTGGAGCAGTGCGTCGCTAGCCCGGCCGCAGTAAGCAGGGGAATGAACACGTGAAGGAACCGAGCTGCCGCTACAGAGCAGCAAGCGTCGTCCGTAACTGGCCCCCTGCGGTGCAATGTTTATTGCCGCACTGCGCCGCCGACTGAAGCTGCTGACGCATGACGCCATGGGACGGGCAAATCTGATTATATCCCGTCACATGCCGCGCTCGTCGAGGGTTCCGTGTTGCGTTGGACCGTCCTGCGGTTAACGCCGAGCGGCGCTGTCTGCAGGCTGCAGTCCGTGGCAGAAAAGTAAAGGAATAAAGCTGTAGATCACCCGCGGCACCTTACCGGCGCCCCTCAGCGTTCTCGTCATACCGATCATGGCAGACTCGCCGAATGGCTCAATGAATCGTCCCGCGTTCGTGAAGATGCTGGCATGGTTGGTGGGTGTTCTGTGGCTTATCGCGGTTTGGCACCTGCAATTGAGGGGGCGGGGGCCCTCGGTTGACGAGCCCGAGCGCACTCGGCCAACCGGCATCCGCCGCCGAGCCGTGGGCAAAGCGTTCGCCGGTCTCCTTGCAACCCTCATCTGCTTGACATTTGCCATTTCCGTCCTGACGGAATTCCGTCACGAGAACAAGGCTCCTGCGCCACCGCCCAAAGCAGGTAGTGTGGAACTATTCTTCGATCAACCAGGCATCAGAGCTGCCCTCGAAGTCCGCATCGAGAATCCTGAATCAAGCCCAAGCTATAACTATTTTATTTCGGTTACCGGCCCTGCTTCCCTGTCAAGGGTTGGATTTTCTCTGGCGATGCAAGGGCACGCTGAACCTACCTATGTGTACCCGAACGGCGACCCGCTGCCTAAAGACTTTCGCGACTGCCCGCCTGGGGGGATTTCCGTTGTTCCCGACATGGATCACACTTGTTACAAGGGCCAAGGTGATCCCACTACGACATATGCGGATCCTGGTGATCGGCCATCGATGGAGGTCCTGCATGGCGTTCTGGGCAGAAATTCGGCCGGCTTCATGTTCGGGACAGTAATGGTTTACTCACGGTCTGCCATCACCTTTAAAGTCGGCAAGCGAACCTTATTTGATTTCCCCGAAATTGGCACCGCCTACTTACCCGCTGGGCACCAAGAGAAGGTAAAGCTCGACCTAGGGAGCGATCACCCGGTCTACGCACCTGCCAGCCTGTCTATTACAGTCGATGCGGGCGACTTAGGTATTGCTGACCGGCAGGAGAACATCTCACCAACTATAGTCGCGCCGCCGCACTTAGCGTGGACCACGACTAGCCTCTCCACGATTCACGCACAAGGCATGTATGTAGATACGACTGCCGAAGATGAGGCGGCATCCCACCTATTCTTGCTTGGTGTTTACGCTGCGGCGCTAAGCGCATTACTGCTGAGTACGCTCACTTTCACTGTAAAGGAAGGCTGGAAGGGCATCACTGGTCAAGCGTGAGATGCGCGCCGGTGGCCATCAGCCAGAACGGTCAATCCTTAACGCCTAGCGCGGACGGCGATACCGAGCTGTGTGCGGCAACTACTTCTGCAGCACGCCGACCGGCGTGCCGATCAGTCCTCGGTTATGCCTACAACGTCACGCGATCGTTATTGGCGAGAACAACCTCGACCTGCTCCACTTCCGACATCTTCGCAGCCGACCACCGACGGTGGCGGGGGCTCGATGCCCTGCGCTGCTGACCACGACGGCGTCACGGTATCGAAGGTCGGCGCGATGTCAGTGATCAAGTCAGCGTGAGCGCCGTTGCCCATGTGATGTAGCCGCTCGATGACCGCATTCGAGCCATCGCAATCCCGGGTGGTTCGCGGGCTGAGCATTACCGCTCCAGATAAGTCATCTCGCACGCCCGCCGGTCATGACGGCAGCCTCGGCATCGGCGCGCAGAATATCACTACAGGAACCTAGGCGCCGCCAGGCAAGTCACGAAGTAATGGGTGATGCCTCGGACCAGTTGAGCTCGCGCGCGGCGAGGGTCAGACGCTGCCTGGGTTGGAAAGCTGTCCCAAGAGGTGCGCAAACGAGAACACCTTCGGCTGGAGCAATGGCCACGCTAGATAATCGTGGGCGGAGTAACCGTCGATATCGAGCAGGGCCACTACGCCGAACGACCCACGCAACTGGTAGCACCGATGGTGTGTTCCCGATCTCGTCAGGCCAGCAGCGCCTCCATCTGCGCGTAGGTCGATTCCGTGCCCTCGATCATGCCGGAGTCGAGCGCCTGATCGCGCGCCTCGCGGTGGGGGTAGGTGTGCACCTGGGTGAGCAGCGTGCCCTCGTCGAGCGGGGTCAGCGTGATGACCTGCACTGTCTCGGGGCCGTCGTCGCCGAACATGCGTTCGGTGGTGACGAGCCGGTGCGGAGCCTGCGCGTCGCGGAGTTCACCGCCGAACCCGAAGCCGTCCGTGCCGTCCTCGCGTGCCCACCCGAACCGGTATGTCTCGCCGACGGTCATCGTCCAGTCGCACCTGGTCATAACCCAGCCGTCGGGACCGAGCAGCCATTGGCGCATGAGCTCCGGCTCCGTGTGGGCCCGCCAGACCTGCTCGACCGGGCCACGGATGATGCGGCTGATGCGGATCTGGGTCTCGCTGAGGACGTCGAGCGTGGTGCCGCGGCCGGCCGCGAACGACTGCAGGTCGGCGAGCACGTCGTCCATCTGCGCCATCGCGGAGCGCAGACCCTCCTCCATGCCCATCTCGAGCAGCTGGGCGAGGGCCTCGGTCGACGGGAAGTGGCTGGTGGTCGTGACACGAGACCCGTCCGGCGTCGATTCGAACCAGAAGCTCATGGAAATCGCCGGCAGGTCCGTATTGGGCGCCCCGTCAGGAAGGGTGAAGCCGTCGCGGACCTCGAACGACGCCACATCGCCCTCGGGCTCCTTGACCTCGGACCACTCCCAGTAGCCGCCGTGGGTCGACCCGTCCGGCCCGGTCATGACGTACGTGCTCACGCCGCCAGGAAAGACGTCGTGCCGGGTGAAGGTCGCTGGGAACTGCGGCGGGCCCCAGAACTTCTCCAGCTGGCGCGGGTCGACGTAGGCGTCCCAGAGTCGGCGCAGCGGCACCGGAAAGTCGGCGACCACGGTCATGGTCAGGTTCTCGGGGTCCTTGGTGACGGAGGTGATGGGCATGGCAGGTCCTTTCAGGCATTGTCTTTCAGGCGTCGTCGGTGAGGAGTGCGTCGAGGCGGTCGACGCGCGCCCGCCAGAGCTGTTCATAGGAGTCGAGCAGCGCTTGGGCGCGCTGGATCTGAGCCGGGTTGCCGCGGACGATGCGCTCGCGGCCGCGTGCGTGCTTGCTCACCAGCTGCGCCCCTTCCAATACCGCGACGTGCTTCTGCACCGCGGCCCAACTCATCGCGTAGTGGTCGGCGAGTTCAGACACTGTCGCCTCGGCGATCAACGTGCGGCGCACGATGTCGCGTCGGGTGGCATCGGCGAGCGCCCGAAACAGTCGGTCGGTCTCGGCGTCGCTCAGTGCAGGAAGTACAACCATTTGGTTGTACGATAGCAGCGTTCACCGGGGTCCGCAAGCCGCGACGCATCGACGCACAGTCGCGGGTGGTTCTGGGTTCGTCTTGTATCCAGGACGTCCATCCCCGCGCGGAACGACACCCTTGGAGCGTGAGTGAAGGCGATCAGGTTCGGCGCAAGGTCTCCGGCGCCCGGAACGCGATCATGGCGGCGGCGAGCAGCACCGCCGTGGACAGGGCGAAGGCGGTCGAAAAACCGGCGCTGTCGGCCAGCGCCCCGGCCAGCACCGGCCCGGTGAGGCTGCCAAGGTCACCGGCCATCTGGTAGGCCGCCACCGCCGTGCCGCCGCGGCCGCCTGCCACGTCGCCGAGCATCGCGCCGGGCGCCACGCTGAGCAGTCCGCTGCCCAGGCCGAACACCGCCATCGCCACCAGGAACAGCGGCAGCGTATGGGGCAGCACCAGCAAGAACGTTCCGGTGGCGCTGACCAGGCAGCCGCTCAGCATCAGCGGCCGGCGGCCCCGACGGTCGGCGAGCCGGCTGCCCAGGGTGAGCGTGAGGATGTTCGCGGCCGTGAACACGGTCAGTCCGATCCCGGTCCACACCGGGGAGCGGTGCAGCACCTCGACCACCAGCAGCGGCACCAACGCCGCCCGGACGCCGATCGCGGCCCAGTTCTCCGCCAGGTTCACCCCGGCCGCGGCCCGGAACGCGGGCAGCCGGAAGGCCTCCCGGACGGTGAGCAGCGGCAGCTCCGAGCGCGTCGCCGGCTGCCCGTGCTTGTTCAGGCGGCGGGGCAGCAGCAGCAATCCCACTCCGCCGGCCGCGGCCAGGGTGCCGGCATAGAGGAAGAACGGGGCTCGCAGCGACCAGCCCGTCACCACGCCGCCCAGCCCGGGGCCGGCGATGCCGCCGAGCAGGAAGCCGCCGGTGAAGGCGCCCATCGCCCGGCCCCGCTGCCCGGAGGAGGTGACGCTGAGCAGCAGCGAGCTCGCCGACACCGAGAACATCGCCGAGCCGATCCCGCCGACGCCGCGCAAGGTCAGCAGCTGGCCGTAGTTGGCCGATAGCCCGGCCAGCGCGCTGCTCACGGCGACGATGGTGATGCCGGCGCCGAGGATCAGGCGCTCGCCGAAATGGTTCACCAGCCGGCCGCAGCCCAGCGCCGAGATCAGCCGCATCAGGGCGAAGGCGCTGATCACCGCTCCCGCCGCTGAATAGGACACCCCGAAGCTGCGGGCGAAGACCGGGATCGCCGGCGCGACGATGCCGAACCCGGCGGCGACGAAGAACGCGACCGCCGACAGCACCGCGACCTCGACCGGCAGGCCGCGCAGCGGACCGCGCCGGATCAGCCTGCGGGACGGCTGCTCGCCCGGTTCGGGCGCCTCGACCAGGGCGGCCAGCTCGGTGACGCCGGCCTCGGTGGGTCCGGTTCCGTCCGGGCTCACGGCCGGTGGGTCAGATGCGGGCACCGGCCCAGCATGCCCGATGGGTGCGACGGCGACATTCGCCAGCATGCGGGAGGCGGCTCACCACGTCCGCTGCTGTCGGGCGCCCGGCGTCGTAAGGTGGCCCGGTGATCGACTTGGCCGATGCCCGCCGGCTGCTGCTGGCTGCCTGCCCGCGGCTGGAACCGGCGCTGCTGGACTCGGCTGGGGCCGACGGCTGCGTGCTCGCCGCGGACGTGGTCGCCCCCGCCGACGTGCCGCCGTTCGACAACAGCAGCGTGGACGGCTACGCGGTCCGGACGTCCGACCTCGCCGGCGCTGCCGAGCACAGCCCGGTGCGGGTGGAGGTGCTCGGCTCGGTGCTGGCCGGGTCGGTGGCCGGCCAGCCGGTCGGCCCCGGGCAGGCCTGGAAGGTGATGACCGGCGCTCCGGTGCCCGCGGGCGCGGACGCGGTGGTGATGGTGGAGAAGACCTCGGCCACCAGGGAGCGGCAGCTCGGCGCGCCCGGCGACCGGGTCGAGGTGCTCGGCGAGGTCGGGCCGGGGGCGGGCATCCGCCGGGCCAGCAGCGATGTGCGGGCGGGTGAGGAGGTGCTTGCCGCCGGGACGGTGCTGCGGCCGGCGCACCTGGGGGTGCTGGCCAGCGTCGGCGCCCGGCAGATCAGCGGGTACCGGCGGCTGCGGGTGGGCGTCCTGGTGACCGGGGACGAGCTGGTGACCGACGGCAGCGAGCTGCGTCCCGGCCAGATCCACGAGTCCAACCGGGCGATGCTGCTGGCGCTGCTGGCGCGGGCCAACTGCCAGCCGGTGGATCTCGGGGTGGCCGGCGACGACGTGGCCGCCCTGCAGGAGCGGCTCAGCTCGGCGCTGCAGCGATGCGACGCGGTGCTCACCTCAGGCGGGGTGTCGATGGGGGACTCCGATCCGGTGCGCGCGGCGCTCGACCGGTTCGGCGGGCTGACCTGGCTGCAGGTGGCGATCCGGCCGGCCAAGCCGTTCGCGTTCGGGTTGCTGCCCGGCCCTGCTGGCCCGGTGCCGGTGCTCGGGCTGCCCGGCAACCCGGTGTCGGCGCTGGTCAGCTTCGAGCTGCTGGCCCGGCCCGCGCTGCGGCACATGATGGGCCACGACGATCCGTACGGCGTCAGCATCCTGGGCATCGCGGACGCGCCGTTGCCGCGCCCGCACGGCGACGGCCGCACCGCGTTCCTGCGGGTCAGCTGCGGGTTCGGCCCGGACGGGCGGCTGCACGCGCGGCCGGTGGCCGGCCAGGACTCCCACCAGCTGTCGG
Source organism: Jatrophihabitans sp. (assembly GCF_036388195.1). Taxonomy (GTDB): domain Bacteria; phylum Actinomycetota; class Actinomycetes; order Mycobacteriales; family Jatrophihabitantaceae; genus Jatrophihabitans_A. The sequence goes on from NZ_DASVSG010000137.1 coordinate 17,584, forward strand.
CCTCGGCCGGCGCCGGCGGGCTCGCGCAGGTCAAGGACGGCCAGCGCGTCGAGGCAGGCGATGAGGTGCCGGTGCTCTTGCTCAGCTGATCAGCCGGGCAGTAGGAGAGGAGCGCTACAGACGACTACACTGTAGTCATGAGTAGTGGAACGCCTCGGTCCATCCGGTTCGACCAGCGGGTCAGCGACCGGCTGGCCGCCTACGTCGCCGGTCACCCCGGCTGGTCGGGCTCCTCAGCCGCGAACCGGTTCGTCGATGAGGCGCTGCGCATGGAGGACCATCCGGGGGTGATCTTCCGCGAGGGTCCGACCGGCCGGCGCGCGGTCCTGATCGGCGGCCCGGACGTCCGTGAGGTGATCCGCGCCGTCAGGTCAGCGCGGCGGTCGGAGCCGGGCCTGGACGCGGAGCAGATCATCGCGTTGGTGACGGCCACTACCGGGGTATCCGCCTCACTGGTCGATACAGCCATCCGCTACTGGGCGGCCTATCCGGATGAGATCGATATCTGGATCGACGAGGTCGAGGTGTTCGAGGAACAACAGCTGCGGGCCTGGGAGCGCCGGCAGGACCTGCTCGCCCGGTGACCTCTACGCAGAGGTTGCTCTTGGACGAGATGCTCAGCGGCGACATCGCCGCGCAGCTTCGAGCCAAGGGCCACGACGTCCTCGCCGTGGTGGACGACCCCGCCCTGGTCGGTATGCCCGATGAGGAGCTGCTCGTTCATGCCATCGCCATCGGGCGCGGCCTGGTGACCGCGAACGTGCGGGACTTCGCCTCGATCAACGCGTCCTGGAGCAGTCGCGGGCGCAGCCACCAGGGGCTCATCTACCTCGTCAACCGAGTGTTCCCGACCGACCGGTCCTTCGTCGGCGCCGTGGTGACCGCGCTGGACAGCGCGATTCGCCTCCGCCAGATCCCAGCCAGCGGCTCGGAGACCTTCCTCCGGCGCACCGAATAGCTGGCAGCTCTGCCGCGTGAGCGGAAGTATCAAGAGCGGGGCTATGCAGCTGCTGGTCCAGAGGCCCCAACCGGCCGCACTTGCGGTTACAGTGTCTGCCATGGCCACGTTCCGGATCCGGGAAGCTGCCGAGCTGCTCGGCGTCAGCGACGACACGGTGCGGCGCTGGGCCGAAGCCGGCCGGCTGCCGACCGTCACCGAGGGCGGCCGGCTGGCGATCGAGGGCGCTGAGCTGGCCAGGTTCGCCACCGAGCTGGCCGCGGCAGCCGAGCGCCCGGCGGTCCGGCCGATGGCGAGCGAGTCGGCCCGCAACCGGCTGGTCGGCCTGGTCACCCGGGTGGTGCGCGACACCGTGATGGCGCAGGTGGAGCTGCAGGCCGGGCCGTTCCGGATCGTCTCGCTGATGAGCCGGGAAGCCGCCGACGAGCTCGGCCTGGAGCCCGGAACCCTGGCGGTCGCCTCGGTGAAGGCCACCAACGTCGTCGTCGAAGTGCCCGCCGGCAGCTGAGGAACGGGGCATGAGGTGGATAGTCGCCGCCCTGGCCGCGGTCGTCCTGGCAGCCGGATGCGGCTCGGCCGCCGAGCCTCGATCCGGGGCCACGTCGGGTTCGTCGGGCGTGGCCGGCGCCGTGACGGTGCTCGCCGCGGCGTCGCTGACCGAGTCGTTCAGCGCCCTCGCCCGGCGGTTCGAGGACGCGCACCCAGGCGTCAAGGTCAGGCTCAACTTCGGCGCCAGCTCCGCGTTGGCCCTGCAGATCGACCAGGGCGCGCCGGCTGATGTGTTCGCCTCCGCCGCGACCAGGAACATGGCCCAGGTGATCGAGGCCGGGGCCGCGGCCAGCTCGAGCGTCTTCGCCCGCAACGCGCTGCAGATCGCGGTGCCGCCGGCCAACCCGGCGGCCATCACCGGCCTCGCCGACCTCGCGCGCGCCGGGGTGAAGGTGGCGCTGTGCCAGATCCAGGCGCCGTGCGGGGCGGCTGCCCAGCAGGTCTTCGACAAGGCCGGGATCACGGTCACGCCGGTCACCCTGGAGCAGGACGTCAAGTCGGTGCTGACCAAGGTCCAGACGAATGAGGTGGACGCCGGGCTGGTGTACCTGACCGACGTCCGGGCGGCCGGCGCCAAGGTCCGGGGCATCGCAATCCCGGACGCCCTGAACGCCTCGACCGAGTACCCGATCGCCGCGCTGACCCGGGCGGCGAACCCTGCCGCCGCTGCGGCGTTCGTGGACTACGTGCTGTCCGGCGCCGGCCAGGACGTGCTGCGCGCTGCCGGCTTCGGCAAGCCATGAGCCGGACGGGCGCCGGGCAGGACGCTCCCGACCGAACGGGCGCCGGGCAGGACGCTCCCGACCGGGCCCGACCCGGCCGGGTAGCTCCGGACCGGCTGGTCACCGGTCGCGGCGTGCCGCCGTTGCTGGCAGCGCCGGCGGCGATCGGGTTCTGCTTCCTGCTCGTCCCGCTGCTGGCGTTGCTGGTGCGGGCGCCGTGGCACGGGCTGGCCGGCCTGCTGGCAGATCCGGCTGCGCTGACCGCGCTGCGGCTGTCGCTGGAGTGCGCCACCGCGGCCACCGCGGTCTCGATCGTGCTGGGGGTTCCGCTGGCCTGGGTGCTGGCCCGGGCCCGGTTCCCGGGGTTGGCGGTGTTGCGGGCGCTGGTCACGGTGCCGCTGGTGCTGCCGCCGGTGGTCGGCGGCCTGGCGCTGCTGCTGGCCTTCGGCCGCAACGGCATCCTCGGGCGGTACCTGGACGCCTGGTTCGGCCTGACCCTGCCGTTCAGCACGGCCGGGGTCGTGATGGCCGAGACCTTCGTGGCGATGCCGTTCCTGGTGGTCACCGTCGAGGGCGCGCTGCGCTCGGCCGACCGGGAGCTGGAAGAGGCCGCCGCCACCCTGGGCGCCCGCCGGCTGACGGTCTTCGCCCGGATCACGCTGCCGCTGGCGGCGCCGTCGGTGCTGGCCGGCGCGGTGCTGTGCTGGGCCCGCGCGCTGGGGGAGTTCGGCGCCACCATCACCTTCGCCGGCAACTATCCGGGCGCCACCCAGACCATGCCGCTGGCAGTCTACGACGCGCTGCAGACCGATCCTGAGCCGGCGATCGCGCTCAGCCTGGTGCTGCTGCTGGTCGCCGCGGGGGTGCTGGCGCTGCTGCGCGATCGCTGGCTGCGGACGGGTGGCAACCCATGACCGGCCTGCGGACGGCAGGGACGGGCCTGCGGATGGCGGGGGAGGTGCGGCGCGGCGGCTTCGGGCTGGCGCTGGACTTCTCGGTGGCGGCCGGTGAGGTGCTCGGCGTGCTGGGCCCGAACGGGGCCGGCAAGACCACCCTGCTGCGGACCCTGGCCGGGCTCGGCGCGCTCACCAGCGGACGGATCGAGCTGGCCGGCGCTGCCCTGGACGATCCCGCCCGAGAGCTGTTCGTGCCGGCCGATCGGCGCCCGGTCGGGCTGGTGTTCCAGAACTACCGGCTGTTTCCGCACCTGTCGGTCCGCGACAACGTGGCCTTCGCAGCCCGGGCCCGTGGCGTCCGCCGGCACCCGGCCCGGCAAGGCGCCGACGGCTGGCTGGACCGGCTCGGCCTGGCCGAGCTCGCGTCCCGCAAGCCGGCGCAGCTGTCCGGGGGCCAGGCGCAGCGGGTGGCGCTGGCCCGGGCGCTGGCGGCCGGCCCTGGGTTGCTGCTGCTGGACGAGCCGCTGGCCGCGCTGGATGCGCGTACCCGGCTCGAGGTGCGCGGGGAGCTGCGCCGGCACCTGAGCGCGTTCGGTGGCCCGAGCCTGGTGGTCACCCACGATCCGCTGGAGGCGATGGTGCTCACCGACCGGCTGCTGGTCCTGGAGGACGGCCGGGTGGCGCAGCAGGGCACCCCGGCCGAGGTGGCCCGCCGGCCGGCCAGCCAGTACGTCGCCCGGCTGATGGGCCTCAACCTGTACCGGGGCGCCCGCGGGCCGGACGGCGCGGTGGCGGTGGACGGCGGCGGCGTGCTGCACTCGGTCGCCGGTGAGCCGCCGGCCGCCGGACGGGTGCTGCTCGCGGTGCGTCCCAGCGCGATCTCGCTGCACACCGAGCAGCCCCGGCATGCCAGTCCGCGTAACGTCTGGCCGGGGACGGTGACCGGGGTGGAGCTGCTCACCGACCGGGTCCGGGTCCAGGTCAGCGGCAGCCCGCCGGCGCTGGTCGACATCACCCCGGACGCGGTGGCCGAACTGGACCTGGCCGCCGGCTCGCCGGTGTGGCTGAGCGCCAAGGCCACCGAGATCGACTGCTATCCCGACCCGCGCTGAGACGGTGCCCGCTCAGACGGGGAGACGCTGACGGTGACACGCTGAGACCGTGCCCTGGTGAGGAGCCTGCCTGATGTCGAGCCCGCGATGCCGAGCCTGACCCGGGACACCATGCGCGGGCTGGTCCTGGCCGCCCGGGTCGCCCGGCTGGCCACCGTGGACGCCGACGGCCGCCCGCACCTGGTGCCGGTGTGTTTCGTCCTGAGCTCGCAGCCCGACGGCGCTGATCGGGTGTACATCGCGGTCGACCACAAGCCCAAGGGCAGCGGCGAGCTGCGCCGGACCGCCAACCTGCGGGCCTCCGGGCAGGCCTGCCTGCTGGTCGATCACTACGACGAGGACTGGTCCGCGCTGTGGTGGGTCCGCCTGGACGGCCACGGCGGCCAGCTGCACGACCCGGCTGAAGCTGAACAAGCGCTGGACGCGCTGGCAGCGAAGTACCCGCAGTACCGTGACCGACGCCCGGACGGCCCGGTGCTGCGGATCGAGGTCGACAACTACCGCGGCTGGAGCGCGGGCTAGCCGACTGACCTGCTGGCAGCGCGTCTGAACGCTCGCTCAGCCGGTCAGTCGGTCACCCCGCTCAGCCGGTCAGTCGGTCACCCCGGTCAGTCGCCGCCGGCAGGACGGGAAGCCGAGCGGAGCAGCTACTCGCTGTGCGAGCCGGCCCGTCCCGGCTCGGTGTCGCCCACCCAGACCGCCTTGACGTTGCAGAACTCGCGGATCCCCTGCACCGACAGCTCCCGGCCGTAGCCGGAGTTCTTGATGCCGCCGAACGGCAGCTCGTTGAACGAGGTGGTCATCCCGTTGATGAAGACCGCCCCGGCCTCCAGGTCGCGGGCGAAGGCGGCCTGCTCGTCCGGGTCGGAGGTCCAGGCGTTGGAGCCCAGCCCGAACATGGTGCTGTTGGCCAGCTCGACCGCCTCCTCGTAGGACTGCACCCGGTAGAGGCCGGCCACCGGCCCGAAGACCTCCTGGTCATACATCTCCATCTCGGGGCTGAGCTCGGCGACCACCGTCGGCGGGTACCACCAACCGGCCTTCTCGATCGGCTCGCCACCGCACAGCACCTTGGCGCCCTTGTCGACGGCGTCGCGGACCTGGCCGGCCACGTCCTCGCGGCCCTGCTCGGTGGCCAGCGGGCCGATGTCGGTCCCCTCGTCCATCGGGTCGCCGACCACCAGCGCGCCCATGTTCTCCACGAACGCGGCGGCGAAGGCGTCGTAGACGTCGGCGTGCACGATGAAGCGCTTGGCGGCGATGCAGGACTGGCCGTTGTTCTGGCACCGCGCGGTGGTGGCCACCTTGGCGGCCTTGGCGATGTCGGCCGAGGGCATCACCACGAACGGGTCGCTGCCGCCGAGCTCCAGCACGGTCTTCTTCAGGTTGCGCCCGGCGGCCTCGGCCACCGAACGGCCGGCGGCCTCGCTGCCGGTCAGGGTCGCCGCGGCGACCCGGTCATCGCTGAGGATCGCCTCCACCTGGCCGGCGCCGATCAGCAGGGTCTGGAACGAGCCGGGCGGAAAGCCGGCCCGGCTGAACAGGTCCTGCATGAACAGCGCGGTCTGCGGGACGTTCGAGGCGTGCTTGAGCAGCCCGGCGTTGCCGGCCATCAGCGCGGGAGCGGCGAATCGCATGGCCTGCCAGAGCGGGAAGTTCCACGGCATGATCGCCAGCACGACGCCCAGAGGCTGGTACTGCACGTAGGCCTCGGTGGCGTTCACCTTGCCGGGCTCGACCGGCTCGCTGCTCAGGAACGCCTCGGCGTGCTCGGCGTAGAACCGGCAGGCCTTGGCGCACTTGGCCACCTCCGCCTTGGCCGAGGCCAGCGTCTTGCCCATCTCGGTGGTCATCAGGGCCGCGATCTGGTCCTGCTCGGCATCGAGGATGTCGGCGGCGGCGCGCATCCAGCCGGCCCGGTCGGCGAAGCTCGTCCGGCGCAGGGCCCGGAAGCCCTGGACGGCCGCGTCGAGCCGGGTGTCGATCTCGGCGTCGGTCAACGCCTCGAAGGTGGTGAGCACCTCGCCGGTGGCGGGGTTGGTGGTCGCGATGGGCATCTGCGAACTCCTGCGTCGAGGTCGAGGGAACGGCCGGGCTGCCGACCGCCGCCACTCAGGCTAGCGCCGTCGGGTCGGTTCGGAGCGGGGCCATCGTCGGATTGCCGGACGTCGGCAACAACATATCTTCCGCCCGATCCGAGCCGGATCCGGTAGGGGTCCGAATGACTTGCACAGCTCAAATAATCTGAGGAGTTCGGAAATGAACGCAAGCACGCAGGGCAAGAGCAGGTTCGGACGCCGCACGCTGGTCGGCCTCGCCGCGGTCGGCATGGTCGCCGTGACGGCGACGGCATGCACGAGCGATTCGGACTCCAGCAAGCCGGTGGCCGACATCCCGTCGCTGTCCGGGCAGACCACCGCTGTCAAGCTTGATTCCGGTTTCACCGACGCGCTGACCTCGCTGAAGCTGACCCCGGGCGTGGTGGGCAGCGCCAAGCTCACCGACGGGTCGCTGATCTTCCCGATCACCGGAGGCAACGTCACGTACTACAAGCCTGGCTCGGTCAGCCCCTTCGTACAGGGCGAGATCCAGCACACCGGCTCCGGCCTGTCCCTGAGCGCAGGTGGCACGACCGTGCAGTTGACCAACTTTGTCATCGATCCAGGCGCCTCCAAGCTGTACGGTGACGTGGCCGCCAACGGCGCCAGCGTGGCCAAGCGGGCCTACCTGTTCAACCTCGACGGCACCACCCTGAAGGCGCTGCAGACCGCCGGCGACACCGCGATCCTCGAGGGCACCAAGGTCGCGCTGTCCCCGGATGCCGCCGCGCTGCTGGGCAAGACCTTCAAGACCACCGCGGTCAAGGGCGGCCTGCTGGTGGGCGTCGCCAAGATCACCGTCAACACCAAGTAGCCCGCGAGCTGCGGCCTGCTCGCGAAGGACGGTCCGTCTCGGCGGGCCGTCCTGGTGCGTGCGCGGCCTGCGCCGGTCAGCTGCCGGTGACCTGCACCAGCCAGGGCGCGACCTGGACGCTGAGCAGGCCCCGTACGACGCTGAGGTCGTCCTCGGCGGCCAGACGCTGGACGTCCAGGCTCGGGTCGGCCCGGACCACCGTCATTCCGGTGCCTGGTTGGGCGGGAAGCGGGCCGGCGGCCACCAGCAGGCCGTACTGGGCCAGCCGCTTGAGGAACGCGACGTGCTCGGCGAAGTCCGGGTGCTCGAACACCGACTCGCCCTCGGCCAGCGCGGGTCCCGGCTGGTGCAGCAGCACGTACCAGTCAGGGTCCGGCGTCGCGCCGGCCGGCTCCAGCGACCGCTGGAAGGCTGCCAGCACGATCGGCCAACCCTGGTCGTACTCGTCGTGGGCGCCCTGCGGGTCGGCGAGCCGGTGCCAGCCGCGGTGCTCCAGGGTCACCATTGTCGCGCCGTCATTGTTGGACATGCCGACGAACCGCACCGTCAGCTCGGTCGCCAGGCTGGCATCGTGGCCCGGATGCCAGCTCAGCTCGAGGCTGTTCGGGGGATCGATGCCGGTCACCTCGGCCCAGACCGTGCTCCGGCCGGCCGACCGCTCCACCAGCTGGTCGCCCTCGAACGCGACCGTGCCGCCGGCGCCGAAGACGCTGTGATCGGCCAGCGGCCACCAGGAGCCGGCGTGGGCGGTGAACAGGGCGAAGGCGGTGGCCGGCGGCGCGGCGACCACCACCTCACGACGGACGGGCGCCGGCTCGGTCATGGTCAGCCTCCTGGGCGTCTGGGATGGATGGGTGCTCTGGGGTGAGCTGCGGGTCTTCGGTCGCCAGCTCGGGTCCGGACTGCTCCTCGACGTACCGGGCGAAGGCGGCCAGCGTGGTGTCCCAGACGCCGACCAGCCACTGCTGGACGCCGGTCAGGCCTTCCGGGGCGAGGGCGTACAGGTTGCGGGTGCCCTCGCTGCGGTGCCGCACCAGGCCGGCGCCTTCGAGCACCCGCAGGTGCTTGCTGACGGCCGGGCGCCCGATCGGCAGGTCAGCCGCCAGCTCGCCGACCGGCCGGGGACCGGAGCGCAACAGCTCCAGCATCCGGCGGCGCATCGGGTCACCGAGCGCGTCGAGGGCGGCGTCTGCCGCTGTTTGGTTACTCATGGGCAACGGTTACTGTAGAGCAACCAATTGCTGCCATGCAAGGCCATCGCCGGTTTAATAGCTCTCCTCAAGAGCTACACCTTGCAACCATCTCAGCGAGGCTGGCCCTGTCTGTGAATGGTCAGCTGCAATAGTTACATGAAGATGTCACTATTGCAGTATGAACCGTGCTCGGCTCGAGCGCCTCATCCTCGACCTAGCCGAGGGCCAGTGGGGACTGCTGACCGCCGCGCAGGCCCGTGCAGTCGGAGTATCTCGCGTTCAGCTGACCCGGCTGGCCCAGGATCGGGTGCTCATTCGGTTGGCACACGGTGTCTACGTGCTGCGGGGTGCCGCAAATATGGAACACCTGGAACTTCGGGCCGCATGGCTTGGGTTGGATCCAGAACGCATGGCGGCGGAACAGCTCCGCAATCCCACTCAAGGGGCTGTCGTGTCCCACGCATCAGCGGCCCGACTGCATCAGCTGGGCGATCTGGAAGCTGACCGGCACGAGTTCACACTTCCGATGCGTAAGCAGACGCGACGATCAGACGTGCGGCTGCACCGAGCGGTCCTGACAGCAGGCGAGGTGATGACCGTCGCCGGGCTTCCGACAACGACACCTGAGCGGATCGTCGTCGACCTGCTTGCCGACTGCCACGATGGTGAGCAAGTCGCTCGGGTACTGGCTGGAGCGGTGCACGCCCGATCGATAGATCTCGGCCAGATTGCGCCCCTGCTGTCGCCGTTCGCTGCGCGGTTCGGACTTCCGCTCGGGAAAGGGGACCTTCTCCTGGAGCACCTGCTGGAGCTGGGCGGGGCAGCCGATCAGGTGATCGCAGACAACCTCGTCAGCGCTGCTCGGGCGAACGACGTGGGTGTGGGTGAGATGGTGAGTCGCATCGCAGAGATGCGCCGCATACTCGAAGAAATTCAAGGCAGACATGTCTAGGACTGCAGCTGAAGTCACCGGGTATCGAACCGGGGAGGCACTGTAGGAGGCAGCACCCAGCGCATTAGGCAGCATGTGCGAGCCGATCCGAAGTTGACGGTCGGCAACCTGCGGCACCAGTCGTGTACGACCGCTTTCTTGCTCGGGTGTTCAACGTCAGGGGTGACACTGGTCCTCAAGAGTGGCAGCGCACTGCTCATCCGGGTGCGATCAGCTCGGTACGGTCAGGTGGCGTATCAGAAACGCTTCTGCCGACCCATAAGGGGGACCACAACAGAGCCCGCAAATGGATCGAACGAGTCTGCGCCGGAAGGAAGGTCATCGGCCGACGCATGCTGATCCAGCACCATGTCCGCCAGTTCAAGGGACCAACCCATCTCAGCTGCGAACAATTCGCGATGACCGCCGGGGATCGCTATTTCCACCTTTTTCTTCAGGGCCCTTGGCTTTTCTATCGGCACATACCCTGGCTCCGCCTTATTCCAACCTCTTGCGCTGATCTGCCGGTAAAGACTGGTTGCGCGCTCTTGGTCGACCACTCCCAGTTCACGAGCACGTCGCACTAGCGACTTTATGGAGACCCGCCATTGGCTCTTCATCATCGTCAGCGTCTGCAGGGTCGGATGCGCCGGCATCTGCTGACGAATAGCGTCAATCGGAGTCAGTAATTCAGCGGCGAACGCATCGGCCTCCACTTCTGCCTGCTTACCTGGCATAGCATCGCGGTGGAGAATCAAATGTGCGAGTTCGTGAGCGACCGTCCACCGCAGGCGGTCACCTGGCACATTCGACGCGAGGGCAATCGTTGGGATCGGTCCAGCCCATGCGCAGAACGCATCTACCGTGTCGGCATTCCACGGCAACCCGAGGACGCGTACTCCCATTCTTTCTATCGCCAAGATTAAATATGGTAATGGCTCGAGAGCGTTGAAGCCCAGGCTGCGTCGAGTAAGCCGTGCCGCCATCTGCGGGTCGGTTCCGGGTAATGCCTCAATTCGAACCGGCAGAGCGCGCACTCGGTCTGCTAGGACTTCGTGCGCCTCGTTCACAAGATTCGCCCAAGCGCGGCCGGCAGCTTTGGTGGACTCCGTCGTGCGGCTCCGCGCTCTAAAATGCGGTGAGAGTCCGTCTAGGCCGGGGGACGGCACTTTGGACAGCCAGTCAACCGTTACACCTGTGACTGCGGCGAGGGTAGCGACCGCGATGTCGGCGGAGGAGATTGACGCGCGTCCACTCTCGATATCGCTGAGCCGAGGTTGGGTTAAATCTGGTACTTCTCGCACAAGACCGACCTGGGTCAGCCGATGCAACTCTCGTGCCTGCTTGACTCGGAGGGGCTGTATCACGCCCCCGTGTCGTCCAGTCGCGTCCACATCTGCTCCGGCTGCAGCTCGTCCAAGTCGGCGGCACGCATCGTCGCCATCGATCGTGCAAGCGGGCCGCCCCAGTCGATTCGAAGGTTAGCTCGTCGGTTGTCGCCGCCGAGAGGCCGTACGAGATGCATGGGATCGCGCAGCACGTAGTTTAGATCGGACCAGAGCAGCAGCAGGTTGTCCCAGCCTTCGAGTGTTGAAGTCTGGGAGTAGAACTCCTGCTTACGGGAGGATGCGGGAAGCGGGATCTGCTTTTCTGACCGGAACATCCACACGCTGAGTCCGTCGTGATCGATCCGGATTCCCGACATGGGTAAGGTCGAGCGATCGTGATCGACATCGGTCACCAGCAGGCCCTTGGCCTTCAGCCGTTCGGAGTAGAGCCGGCGAACTCCGTGCGCGAAGTAGTGAGGATCCGTCCTGCGCTTCAACTTCTTCCGCTCGTGATCCTCGGCCGTCTCGGTGAGCGCCTCCTGTAGCGAGTCGAATAGGAACGGTATGACCGGTTGAAGACGGTGCAGCGCCCGCTGGTAGGTAGCCATT
>NZ_DASVSG010000138.1:0-5739 GCF_036388195.1 Jatrophihabitans sp.
CCCGCGGCGCTGGTCGCCCACGCCGACTCGAACTGGCCGCGCTGATCGATGGCCACCGCCCGGTAGCCGGTGTCGGCCAGCGGCCGCAGCAGCGGCAGGAAGTCTTCCTTGCTGCCGGTGTAGCCGGGCACCAGCAGCACCACCGGCGCCGCCGGTTCCGGCCGGACCCCGCAGTTGTCCAGGGCGGCGATGATCCCGCCCGGCAGCGCGAACTCGGTTCTCATTGGTACATCCGGGTGTCCGGGCCGGCCAGCAGCAACCCGTTGCCGACCGGAAACGCTCGGAAGACCCCGGGCATGGCCGGCGCCAGGGCCACGGCCGCGCGCGGCTCGCCGGTGCTGCCGGAGTAACGGTGCACGGTGGCATCGTCCGAGGCGGCCAGCACGTCCGGTCCCACGACGGTCGCGGGGCCGGCGGCCGCTGCCGACCAGTTGGACGTCCTGGCCTTGTCGAAGCTGTACAGCCGGCCGAGCCAGAGCACCTCCAGGGTCTGGTTGCCGGAGTTCACGCCGTCGACGCTGGTGGCCGCCCGGGGCAGGCGGGCCAGCGGGCCGCGCAGCTCGGCAGGGTCGGCCAGCCGGCCGGAGGGGGTGTCGGCGCCCTTGTCGAGGCTGTAGCTGTGCAGCTCGCCGGTGGCCGGGTCCAGCGCGCCGACGAACGCGCTCGCCGCGACCGGAACCATCGCCCGTGGCACGTCCACCGACCATTTCTGCTCGTCGGAGGTCAGCCCCCGCAGCACCAGCCGGTGTTGCGCGCCGCAGGTGGTGCTGATCAGCACGCCCTGCGAGCCGGCAAGCGCCCGGTCGACCAAGCAGCGATCCGGTGCGACCCAGTCCCAGCGGTCCAGGCCGCCGGCGTTGTCGATGACGTGGACGGAGTAGCGGGCCACCGTCAGCACCACGTTCGGAGCGCTGGCGGCCTCGGTGATGCCGTTGTCGGTCATGGTGCGCTGCCACTTGACGGCGCCGGTCGCGGTCACCAGCCCGGTGACCTGATCGCAGTTGCCGTGCCGGTTGTAGATGGCGATCGTCGAGGCGTCCTGCTGCAGGACCGAGCAGAGCGTCTGGTCCGAGCGGGTGTAGTGCCACCGGAGCTTGCCGGTTCGGGCATCCAGGCCGTGCACGCCGTGGCTGTCATAGGTGACCACCACGCCGTCCTGGACCGGGGTGCCAGCGGCCGGCCGGTCGGTGCTGCGCCACGTCAGGGCCAGCGCGTCGGCGGTCGACCCGGTGGGGATCGGGGCCGGCGGCGCGGCGGTGTGGCCGGTGACGTGCACCAGCTCGCCGTGCGAATATGCGGCCCGTACGGCGAGGAACGTGGCCACCAGGAGAACTGCCAGGATCGCGGCGTAGCCACGCATGGCGCGGCTGGTACGGGCTTGATAGGCCTGCAGCGCTGGATGAGCCGGAGCGCCACGACCCGGCGGGGTCAGCTCCCGACCGGCCCGGTCCGGGGACCGGTCGGCGGTCAGCTCATCCGGGTGGGACACCTGTGCTGGTCCTGCCTCAGCCGGTGCTGCTCTGCTCCGCCGGGGCGGAGCCGGCCACCGGGGCGGACCCGGTCACCGGCGCGCCGGCCCGGGTACGCCGGCGGCGGCGGTTGCGGCTGGCAGCCGGCTTGCGCTCGTCCTGCTCGGACTCCGGCCCCCCCGCCGGAGCATCGGCACGCGACCGCGACCGCGACGATCCCTCGGTCTTGCGGGCGCGTCCCGGCGCGGGCCGCTCGCCGCGGGAGGACCTCTTGCGGTCCGGCCCGCCGAGGTCTTCCACCGTTTCGGCATCCAGCCCGGCGCGGGTACGGGCAGCACGTGGCAGCACGCCCTTGGCCGAGGTCGGGATGCTCAGTTCCAGGAACAGGTGGTCAGAGGTGGAGTAGGTCTCGACCGGCTCGTGCAGCGGCAGGTTCAGCGTGTCGCAGATCATCTTCCACTTGGGCAGGTCGTCCCAGTCCACCAGCGTCACCGAGGTGCCCGACTTGCCGGCCCGGGCGGTGCGCCCGATGCGGTGCACGTAGGTCATCGCGTCCTCGGGGCACTGGTAGTTGATCACGTGGGTTACGTCGTCGATGTCCAGCCCGCGAGCGGCGACGTCGGTGGCCACCAGCACGTCGACCTTGCCGGAGCGGAAGGCCCGCAGCGCCTGCTCCCGCGCGCCCTGGCTGAGGTCGCCGTGCACGGCGCCGGCGGCAAAACCGCGCTCGACGAGATCGTCGGCGACCTTCTGGGCGGTCCGCTTGGTACGGGTGAAGATCAGCGTCAGGCCGCGGCCGTCGGCCTGCAGGATCCGGGCAAGCACCTCGGTCTTGTCCATCGCGTGCGCCCGGTAGGCGAACTGGTCGACATGCTCGGTGGCCGGGATATGGCTGTCGGACTCGGCCCGGATCTGGATCGGCTGGTTGAGGAACTGCCGGGCCAGCGCCACGATCGGCCCCGGCATGGTGGCCGAGAACAGCATCGTCTGGCGGCCGGCGGGCAGCTGCGACATCAGCTTCTCGATGTCGGGCAGGAAGCCCAGATCCAGCATCTCATCGGCTTCGTCGAGCACCAGGCAGCGGACGAAACCGAGGTTCAGGTGGCCCTGCTGGGACAGGTCCAGCAACCGGCCCGGCGTTCCGACGACCACGTCACAGCCGGCCTTGAGCGCCTCGACCTGGGGCTCGTAGGCCCGTCCGCCGTAGATCGTGACCACTTTGGCGCCGAGTCGCTTGCCGGCGGTGGACAGGTCGCCGGCCACCTGCACGGCCAGCTCCCGGGTGGGGGCGATCACCAGCGCCTGCGGCTTGGCGCCCTTGCCGCTGGGCAGGTCGAGCCGGTTGAGCATCGGAACCCCGAAGCCCAGCGTCTTGCCGGTGCCGGTCCGCGCCTGGCCGATCAGGTCGGAGCCGGCCAGCGCGATCGGCAGCGTCAGCTCCTGGATGGCGAAGGTGTGCTCGATCCCCACCGCCTTGAGCGCCTCGATGATCTCGGGCTTGATGGCGAAGCTGGAGAACAGCGGGCTGTCGGGCTTGACCGGGGCGATCCCCGCCAGCGGGGCTATCACGACGGCATCGGGATCCGATTCGTCGGGAACGAGGGTGGTCGGGGCATCGCCGAAGGCAGCGTCTGTCATCTCGGGTATCCAATTCTGCGTACAGGTGCGAACAAGTCGTGGGCACCTGCGGCGGGGCCATCGCTACTGGCCGCCAGCGCGGCAGAGACCCGCTAGGACGGTGGAGCCGGCCCGGGGGACCCGTCTGCAACCAGGGCTGCAGGAGGCGGAGAACCCGATGCCTGAGGGCCCAGTCTAGCTGGCGGAGTCCTGCATCCTGCGCACCCCGGGTTACCGTGGGCCCCGCGCGCACGCGCCGCGACGTCCTGCGAGGGGGGAACCGAGGGCCATGACGGCTGCCGACGAGACAGATCTCGCCGCGATCATCGACCTGCTGGGCGTGCTGGCCTACGGCGAGTTGAGCGCCTTCGACCGGTTGGCAGCCGACGCCCGGATGGCGCCGACCATGGCGTTGCGCGCCGCGCTCAGCGAGGTCGCGGCGCTGGAGATGGGCCATTACCGCAAGCTGGTGACCCGGATCGCCGAGCTCGGCGCGGACCCGCAGCAGGCGATGGCGCCGTTCGTCGAAGCCGTCGAGACCTTCCACCGCCGCACCGAGCCCCGGACCTGGGGCGAGGCGCTGGTCAAGGCCTACGTCGGGGACGGGCTGGCCGCCGACTTCTACCTGGAGATCGCCCAGTACGTCGATCCGTCGACCCGGCAGCTGGTCACTGAGTCGCTGGCTGATTCGGGCAACGCCGCGTTCGCGATCAGGGAGGTGGGCGCGCTGATCTCCAGCGACCCGACTGCGGCGTCCCGGCTGTCGCTGTGGGGACGGCGGCTGGTCGGGGAGGCGATCACCCAGGCGCAGCGGGTGGCGGCCGAGCGGGATGCGCTGACCATGCTCATCGTCGGCGGGGTCGGTGACCTCACGGGCATCAGCCAGCTCACCGACCGGATCACCCGCAAGCACACCCAGCGGATGACCGCGATCGGCCTGTCGAACTAACGGGCCTGTCGAACCAGCCGTTTCGAACTGGTCAGCTGGCGACGAAGCCGACCCGCCGGCTGTCGGCCTGGGCGATCTCGACGTAGGCCACCAGGTTCGCCGGCACGATCACCCGGCGACCCCGCTCGTCGGTCAGCGACAGCTGGCCGTCCACGCTCCTGAGCGCCGCGGCGACCACTTCCTCGACCTCGGCGGGCGTCTGGTTGCTCTCCAGCGCGATCTCGCGGGGAGTGTGCAGCACGCCGATCTTGACCTCCACGCGATCCTCCAGTTCAGTGGCCGCACCTGCTGCGGTGACGGCTGAGATTCAGGCTCCGACGCCGGACACCATCGGCTCCGGACGGTTCCACGCTAGTCGAACCCCGACTCCGGGTCGCCGACCGGTCGCTGCGCTGTGAGCGAACGACGCGTTCAGCCGCCAGCCGACGGCCCGGACCTGCCAGCCGACGGCCCGGACCCGCCAGCCGATGGCCCGGACCCGCCAGCCGACGGCCCGGACCCACCCGGCTGCAGCGGGAAGAACGAGATGCCGCGCCACTGCAGGGTCTCCAGCAGCCGGACCGCCTCGGCCTTCGGGATCGGGCGGTCGGCATCGAGCCACCAGGTCGCGGTGATCTGCGCGGCGCCGGTGAGCGCGACCGACAGCAGCTCGGCCTGCGGACGGCCCAGCCCGGTGTCCGCGGCCACGGTGTCTGCCACCGCCTGCATGGTGATCCTGGCCACCCGGTCGACCCGTTCGCGCACCGCCGGCTCGTTGCCCAGGTCGGAGGAGAAGATCAGCCGGAAGGCGCCCTCGTCCCCCCGGTCGGCGCCGTCGATGAAGTCGAAGTACGCGGTCAGCACGTTGTGTACCCGGACCCGGTTGTCCTCGGTCTCGGCCAGCGCCTGCCGGACCCGCTCCAGGACATCCTCGGCATGGGTGTCCAGCAGGGCCAGGTACAGGTCCAGCTTGCCGGGGAAGTGCTGGTACAGCACCGGCTTGGACACCCCGGCGCGGATCGCGATGTCGTCCATGGCCGCGGCGTGGTAGCCGTGGGTCACGAAGACTTCCTGGGCGGCCGCCAGCAACTGCTTCCGGCGCGCCGAGCGGGGCAGCCGGGCGCCTCGTGAGGTGTCCATGGTTTCGGTCACGAAGACCCTCCTGGCCGGCACTGGGACGAGTCGATGCTACCGGTGGGTAGTCCGGCTGACGCACGATCGTCCGCCAGCGCCGGCCCGCGCTCCCGCCGGGCGGCGGGCCGGGCGAGGCGACGGTAGTTTTGTTCCAATGAACACCCCGCCCGCGCAGCGCCGCCCGGTCCTGGGCAGCCGCGCGCTGATCCGGGGCCGGCAGCTCGCGCAGGCCGGCTCCGGCCGGTTGCGCCCGCGGCCCAGCCGGCCGCTGCGGACGGCGACCCTGGCCAGCACGGCCGAGTACCGGTTGGCCGCGCCGAACCCCGACCGCCAGCCCTGGCCGGCCACCGAGCTGCAGGTCGGCCAGAACCGCATCAACGTCCGTCACACCCCCTCGGCGAACCCGGACGCCGAGCCCGCGCTGTATGTGCACGGCCTGGGCGGGGCGTCCACGAACTTCACCGACCTGGCCGATCTGCTCTCGCCCTGGCTGGACGGCCATGCCCTCGACCTGCCCGGCTTCGGGCGCTCCGGCCCGCCGCCGCGCGGGGACTACTCGATCGCCGCCCACACCCGGCTGGTCATCGACTA
>NZ_DASVSG010000139.1:0-10367 GCF_036388195.1 Jatrophihabitans sp.
GTTCTACCTGCACATCGACACCGCCGAGACCACCACCACCACCGCCTATGACAAGCTCACCGTCAAGGCCGGCGCCACCACCCTGGCTACGTACTCCAACCTGAACAAGAACACCGGATACCTGCTGCGGTCCTTCAACGTCTCCTCGCTGGCGGGCCAGACCGTCACCATCAGCTTCTCCGGCGTGGAAGACGCCTCACTGCAAACCTCCTTCGTCATCGATGACACCGCCCTCAACGTGAGCTAATCGATCCCGAACTGGGCAGTGATCCAGTAGTCGGTAAGGGCCAGGCACCGCAAGGCGCCTGGCCCTTACTCGTTGGTAGCCCTACCCGTTCCCGGCCCTGCTGCGTGCGGTCTCGACGGGTGACCGCCGGTTGCGTGATCACCTGCCCGGTCAGGTGACTGCGCCCCCGCAGCCCCCGATTGTCACAAAAGTTGGGTATGAGCTTTACGAAGTCACCCGGTACGTGCAGAATCAGCCCTGGCCTCGACGGGGGCTCAGACGGCCCGCGCACTCCACCCCCCGTGGGTGCGCGGGCTGTCGTCGCGTCAGACGGGAGTGCCGCCGAGGCCGGTGGCCGGATCAGCCGGGGGCGCCGCCTCTTCCCCAGCCTCCTCCGGTTCATCGGAGGGGCCGATGGCCGCCGCCAGCAAGCCGGAGTTGGGCATCGAGATCGGCCCTTCCTCGGTGTCGATGACGGTGTACATCAGCCCGGCGCTGACGATCACGCCGTCGAACGGCCCACCCATCGCGCCGCTGCGTACCTTCACCCGCTGGCCGGGAACGTAGGGCCGGGCGAACAGCAGGACCAACCCTGCGAAGAAGTTGCCCAGGGTCTGCTGGGCGGCGATGCCAACGATCACGCCGGTGACCGCACCGCCGACCAGCAGGTTGGCGAGGTTGACCCGCAGCAACCCCAGCACCGCCAGCAACACGATGCCGTAACCCAGGACCATGCAGATCAGCCGTACGGCCGAGCCGGCCGCCACCCCGCCACGCGCCTCGCTGACCCGGCCGAGCTCACCGGCCACCGACCTGGTGGCGATGATTCCGGCCGCCACGAACACCACGCCCAACCCGAGCACCAGGACGCTGACCTGACCCTTGCTCAGCTCCAGCGTCCGGTCGAACATCGCGAACGTGGTGTCGTGGGTGCGCGGGATCCCGCCGAGATGGTCACCGAAGCCGAAGCTGGCCAGCGCGACCAGCAAGGCCGGAACCGCTCGCTTGAGGTTCGGCCTGGTCCTGGCGTCGATGGCCCGCAACGCATCGAAGGTGATGGGAAACGGCCGGCCGACGCGCAGCTTGGGCGGCCTCGGCGAGCGGGGCTCCTCAGTCATGCGCCCATCCTTACCGCACTGCGAGTGCGGCCCCAAACCAGCCAGCGGGCCTTCGGCCGGTCAGCTCCGCTCGGCCGCCGGCTGGCCCTGGGCCTCAGAACGGGCCGCAACCATTGCGGCCAGCTCCCGGCGCAGCGCTTGACGGGAGTAGCTCGCGGTCACCATCCGCAGCAGCGTCAGCATCAGCGCCGCCACCGGCACCGCGATCAGGAACCGGATCAGCGCGGCGGTGATCCCCATCGAGCCGGCAGCGAACGCCGACCACAGGGCCGGAGTGCTCAGCAGGATGGCCAAGCCGAGCACGGAAGGACGCAACATGGTCAGCAGCCTCCGTCCTGGTAGTTGCGGTCCTGGTAGCTGCGGAGCCAACGCCGGGCCGCTGGGGTGCGCCGCCTCATGCGCTGGCCCGATGCCGGGCGCCGCTGCGCAGCAGCGGGAAGAGCAAGCCGGTCCAGGCGAAGGTGCTCGCGGCCCGGCCGTCCAGCAGGCCCAGCGGCAGGTCGAGGTCCCAGACCGAGGCAGGGCTGGCGCTGAGCTGGGCCGAGTGCACCACCAGCGCATCGACCCGGCCGAGCCGGTCCAGCTGGGCCCGGCTGTCCTCGGTCTTCCAGCGCGCATCCACCACGGCCCAGATCGCGGCCGGGCGCAACGCGGCGAGCATCTCGGCGGCCCACGGGTCATCCGAGCCGGCCTCGGTCGCGTCGGTGGCGATCACCACGATGGCCGGCAGCTCCGCCCGGCGCAGCTCGGTACGCAGCCGCAGCGCCTCCTGCTGCCCGGTGATCACCGGGTAGTCGCGATGGTCCCCGCCCTCGCTCGAGTGCTCAGGCAACCCCGCGATCCCGATGCTGTTCCGCGGGATGCGCAACATCGCCGCACAGGTGTGCGCGGCCTGCAACGCCGGGCCCGACTCGCCCACCACGGCCAGCACCTGGCCGGCGCCCCGTGGTGGCGCCGCCGGGGCCGGCAGCTCGTCCAGGATGTTCTCCAGCGCCTCGTACAGGCTGTGGGTGTCAGCCCGCGGGTTCACCGACACCGGAACGCCCACCTGGCGCAGCTGCATCAGCATCTCCAGGCGAGCCCGGGCGTCGGGCCGGCCGAAGGCGGTCACGTTCGTTCTCGAGGCGGGCTCCCGGCCCGACGCGACCGGCGCCGGCCGCGGGCTGACCTGCTCGGTGACCACCGGGGTCGCTTCGGCGGGCTCGTCCTCGGTCAGCGTGCGCAGCAGCTCGGCGAAGTCGTGCCGCGGCGGCTCTGCCGAGGACGCCGGCGCCGCGTGCTGGCCGGCGCTCTCCGCGGCCTCGACCGAGGCGAGCAGGTCATCCAGCCGGGGCAGGTCATCCAGCCGGGAGAAGTCATCCAGCCGGCGCGGGTCATCGGCGGGTGCGGTGCTTACCGGGCCGGCAGCGACGGGCGCAGCCGGCATTGCGGCCACAGGGTCAGCGTCGAGCGGGCCGGACGCGCCGGTCCCGGCGTCCTCGCCCTCGGTCGGCACCCGGTAGGCGACCCGGTGCACCTCACGGGCGAAGAAGCCGAACACCCCGCCTCGCCGTACCCGGTCCTGGTACAGGATCTCTGCCCCGGGCTGGCCCTGCACGGTGTCCAGCAACCGCTGCAGGTTCGAGTCCTCACACACCAACGGTTCTGGCATTGGAGATCACCCCCACGGTGTCGACGATCGCGGCATTGCTCGAAACCTCGGAATAGGACAGCACCGGCAGGTCCGGGGCCGTGGATGCGATCAGGCGGCGCAGCGGCAGCCGGATCTGTGGCGCACACACCAGCACCGGACGGATGCCCCGCTCCAGCAGCGACTGGTACTGGCGCGCCGTGTCGGTGACCAGCGCCTCGACCACGTCCGGCCCGGGCAGCAGCTGGACACCGGTGTCCGAGGGCCGGACCGATTCCAGCAGGCTCTGCTGCATCCGCGGATCGAGCATCAGCACCGACAGGGTGCCGCCGACCGTCTGGGCAGCGGTGATCGCCGGCGCCAGCGCCAGCCGGGCGGCCTCGACCAGCCGGTCCGGCTCGGTGCCGGACTTGGCCGCCAGGGACAGCGCTTCGAAGATCCGGACCAGGTCGCGGATCGGGACGCCCTCTTCCAGCAGGGCATGCAGCACCCGCTGGATCTCGCCCAGGCTCAGCATCGCCGGGGTCAGGTCCTCCACGACGACCGGATGCGTCCGCCTGATCGACTTGGTCAGCGCCGCGACCTCCTCGCGGCCGAGCAGCCGGCTGGCGTGGTTGCGAACCACTTCGGACAGGTGGGTGATGATCACCGACGAGCGGTCCACCACGGTGGCGCCGAGCAGCTCGGCCTGGCCGCGCAGCTCGGTGCCGATCCACTTGCCCGCCAGGCCGAACACCGGCTCGGAGCCGGCGGTGCCGGGCAGGTTCTCCAGGCCGTCGCCGATCGCCAGCACGGTGCCGGCCGGCGCCTTGCCGCGGGCCACCTCGACGCCGTTGAGCTTGATGGCATAGGTCGAGGCGGGCAGGTCGAAGTTGTCACGGGTCCGGACCGGCGGCATCACCACGCCGAGTTCCAGGGCGAGCTTGCGACGCAGCGCCCGTACCCGGTCGAGCAGGTCGGCGCCGATCCCGTCGACCAGGGTGATCATGTCCGAGGACAGCGCCAGCTCCAGCGGATCGACCGCGAGGTCGTCCAGGATCGCCTCCGCGCTGTCCACGCTGGGCACCGGGACGGCGGCGGCCGGGCCGGCGAGCGTGGCCTCCTCCGCCTTCGCGGTCGCGGCGATCCGGCGCGCCATGATCAGCAACGCCCCGCCGACCACCAGGAAGGGCAGCTTGGGAAGGCCGGGCACCAGGCACAGTGCCAGGGCCGCGCCGCCGGCGATCTGCATGGCGCGCTGCTGGCTG
Source organism: Jatrophihabitans sp. (assembly GCF_036388195.1). Taxonomy (GTDB): domain Bacteria; phylum Actinomycetota; class Actinomycetes; order Mycobacteriales; family Jatrophihabitantaceae; genus Jatrophihabitans_A. The sequence goes on from NZ_DASVSG010000139.1 coordinate 4,222, forward strand.
CCCAGCTGGGCGGCCACCGCGGTTCCCAGGTCGCTGGACCCGCTGGCCCTGGTGACGATCAGGCCGGTGGCCACCGACAGCAGCAGCGCCGGGATCTGGGAGACCAGACCGTCGCCGACGCTGAGCAGGCTGTACTTGGCCACCGCCTCGCCGATCGGCAGGTGCTCGGACAGGATGCCGATCGTGATGCCGCCGACCAGGTTGATCACCGTGATGATGATCGCGGCGATGGCGTCGCCCTTGACGAACTTCGACGCGCCGTCCATCGAACCGTAGAAGTCCGCCTCGGAGGCGACCTCGATCCGGCGCCGGCGGGCTTCGTTCTCATCGATCAGGCCGGAGTTGAGGTCGGCGTCGATGGCCATCTGCTTGCCGGGCATCGCGTCGAGGGTGAACCGGGCGCCGACTTCGGCGACCCGGCCGGCGCCGTTGGTGATAACCACGAACTGGATCACCAGCAGGATCGCGAAGATCACCAGTCCGATGACCAGCGAGCCACCGATGACGAAGTGCCCGAAGGCATTGATCACCTCGCCGGCGTAGCCGTCGCCGAGCACCGCGCGGGTGGCTGAGATGTTGAGGGCCAGCCGGAACAAGGTCGCCACCAGCAGCAGCGAGGGAAAGCTGGAGAAGTCCAGGGGCCGCTCGACGTACATGCTGACCAGGACGATCAGCAGCGCGCCGGTGATGTTCAGGGCGATCAGGAAGTCGAGCACTCCGGCTGGCACCGGCACGACCATCATCAGGATGATCGCCACGACGCCGATCGGCACCGCGAGTTGACTCAACCGTCTGGATTTCACGCACACCCACTAGCTCATCGCGGCGACAAGGTCAGCTATCTGTGATCTGTGCGGACCGGTCCATGGTCCGCGGCTCGTCGCCGTCCTGGCACCGTTTCTATCGGCATCGGTGATCATGACCTGAGCCCGGCTCCGGCAACGCTAATCCCGGCCCCCGACAGGCCGATGTATCCAGTGCGTAGGTAGAACGAGCACGGGGCGAGGGAGATACCGATGTCAGAGTCCAACCGGAAGCGGCTGGACACCGATCTCAGCGAGGCATGCTGTGATCGGTGCAACCAGACGTTCACCCCGGCGGACGCCAGCGACCTGATGCATTTCATGCGCCGGGACGGTGAACTGTGCGGGGGCACCGGTGTCTTCTTTCGCAAGTACGTGATCCGCAACGACCCCAACCGCTGGTAGCACGCCGCGGTTCCAACGCGGCCGGCCCTCGCCGGCTCCGCTGACTCCGAGCTCTCAGGCCGGTTGCATCCGATGGGTGCCCGCGGCTGAACCCCGCCGCTTGAGGCGCATCACGAACGCCAGCACCGTCGCCACCCCCTGGTACAGGTCCGCCGGTATCTCCTGGCCGATCTCACAGGTCTGGTAGAGAGTGCGGGCCAGCGCGACGTCCTGCACCATCGGCACTCGACTGCGCTCGGCCAGCTCACGGATCCGGGCCGCGACGTGGTCGCCACCCTTGGCCACCACCCGGGGCGCGCCGCGTGCCGGGTCATAGCGCAGCGCTATCGCCAGGTGCGTCGGGTTGAGGATGACCACGTCGGCAGTCGGGATGTCAGCCATCATCCGGTTGCGGCTGATGGCTAGCGCCCGTGAGCGCAGCGCGCCGCGCAGCAACGGGTCACCGTCGCTGCTCTTCATCTCCTCCTTGACCTCGTGCTTGGTCATCTTCAGCTGCTTGTTGTTGCGCTTGCGCACCACCGCGATGTCGACGAAGGCCATCAGCAAGCCGGCCCCGGCGCCCATTCGCACCAGCCGCAGCGCCGCCTCGATGGTGGTGTTGATGAGCACCCCCAGCGGCAGCGAACCGGCCGTCATCAGCGCGGGCACCAGCTTGCGCACCGAGTAGTAGGTGACCGCTGAGAGCACCGCCAGCTTGAGCAACGATTTCAGCAACTGCCAGACGCCCTGCGGCCCGAACATCCGCTTGAACCCGCTCAGCGGATTCATTCGCGAGAACTTGGGCGCCCACAGCTTCGGTGCGATCCAGATGCCCCCCTGCAGCGCCGCCGAGGCCACCGAGGTCACCAGGATCAGCACGGCCAGCGGCGCGGTGCCCACCACCGCGTCGATCAGGGACTTGCGGGTCATCGCCAGCGCCCGCCCGGTGTCCGGGGTGTTGATGATCGACACGATCTGGACGAAACAGATGCGGGCGTTGCTCATCAATGAGCTGGCCACCATGGGTATCACGAAGCTCGCCGCGAGCACGCTCAACCATGAGCCGACCTCGGGGGAATGCCCGACCTGGCCATCCTTGCGGGCCTTCTTCAGCTTGCGTGGAGTGGCCTTCTCGGTCTTCTCCCCCGCCGGCTTGCCCGCCATCAGCTGGCCGTGCCGATCCGCATCATCAGCGTGGCAGCCGAGTTGCCGAGCTCGGTGACGATCCGCGGCATGGTGCTGAAGGTCAACCCGACCAGGCCCAGGGTCAGCATGATCTTGAGCGGAAAGCTGATCTGAAAGACATTGAGCTGCGGCGAGATCCGGCTGAGCAGGCCCAGGGCCACGTCGGCCAGGAACAGCACCGCGATCAGGGGCCCGGCGATCTGCAGCGCGGCCACGAACATCGCCGTCACGCCGCGCACCAGCTCCTGGTCCAGGGAGGCCAGCGACATCGTGGCGTCCAGCGGCAGCGAGGTGAACGTCCCCAGGAAACCGTGCAGGATCACCAGATGGGCGTTGGTGGCAAAGATCAGGGTGGTCGCCAGCAAGCCGTAGAACTTGCCGAAGATCGAAGTCGTCGAGGCCGACAGCGGGTCATAGGCGAAGGCCAGTGAGAACCCGCCGGTCACGTCGATCAGCGCGCCGGCCGCCTCGACCGCACTGAACAGCAGCCGGGTGAGGAACCCCAGCGCCGCCCCGATCAGCAACTGATGGACGGCGCTGGTGACCAGCGGGCCGAGCTCGGCAGCCGGGGCGTGCGCGCGGGCGGTGTTGGACACTGCCAGGGCCAGTCCGACGGCCAGCATCAGCCGCACCCGGCGGGGTACCCCACCGGTCGCGAACGGCGGCGCGATCGCCAGCCAGGCGGTGATCCGGATCGAGGCGAGCAGCACCGTGACGATGCTTGCGGTGCTCAGCTCGATGTTCATGCCGGGAGCTCAGCCGATCAGGCTGGGGATCTGGCTGAACAGCTGCTCGGTGAAGGTCACCATCGAATGCATCATCCAGCTACCCGACAGCAGCAACGCGATGCCGACCGCGATCGCCTTCGGCACGAAGGACAGGGTGAACTCCTGGATCTGGGTCGCCGACTGGAACAACGAGATGCCGAAGCCCACCAGCAGCGCCGTCAGCAGGGTTGGCGCCGCGAGCTGGAAGGCGATCAGCATCGACTGCAGGCCCAGGTGCACGATCGCGGTGTCAGTCACGCTTGATGTCTCCTTTCGGCTCGTTGGCTGGCTGTCGCCTCGTCACTACGCACTCGGTTGGAGTAGCTAAGTGGCGTAGCTGGTGACCAGGGCGTTGATGATCAGGCCCCAACCGTCCACCAGCACGAACAACAGCAGCTTGAAGGGCAGCGACACCGAGACGGGCGGGAGCATCATCATGCCCAGCGACATCAGCGAGGACGAGACGACCATGTCGATGATCAGGAACGGGATGTAGACCACGAAGCCGATGATCATCGCCGAGCGCAATTCGGAGAGCACGAACGCCGGTATCAGCGTGGTGAGCTCCAGCTTGTCGGGCGTCGGCGGGTTGGGCAGCTTTCCCGCCCGCAGCATCAGCGCGATCTCCTCTGTCCGGGTGTGCTGCAGCATGAAGTCCCGGATCGGCGCCATGCCGTCCTTGAACGCCAGGGACTGGCTCTTGGTGTTCTTCAGGTAGGGCTGAACCCCTTGGTCGTTCACCTTCTTCACGACCGGGCTCATGATGAACAGGCTGAGGAACAGTGACAGCCCGGCGAGCACCTGGTTGGGCGGGACGCCGCTCAGCCCGAGCGCGTTGCGGGTCAGGCTGAGCACCACGAAGATTTTGGTGAAGCAGGTCATCAGCAGCAGGATCGACGGCGCGACCGACAGCAGCGTCAGGAGCACCAGGATGCTGACTGAGGTGCTGGGCTTGGGGTTGATGTCGACGTTGACCGTGCCTTTGGGGCCTTCCGGGCCGGTCGGGGCCAGCTTGGGGACGACCGAGGAGAGCCCGCCCAGGGTCGTGGGCTGCTCGATCGCGGTGACGGCGACGGTGCTGTGCTTAGCGGTCGTCATCGGAGCGGCGCTGGCCTGCGCCGCGCCGGCCAGCAGCCCGGCGCCCAGCAGCCCGATGACCAAGGTCAGCAGCGCCAGCAGCCTTCTCATCGCCGGACCGTCAGCTCACGGGCGGCGGTGACCAGCTGGCCCCAGGTCTTGGGTGAGAGCACCGAGCCATCCAGAGCGGACGCGCCTCGCCGATCGGTGGGCTGTCGCGCCGGCTCGAGGGGCGATCCGGCGTCTTCGGCCTCCGGCGTCTCGGCCTCGGCCAGTTGCTTGCGCGACCAGGAGCGGCTACGACCGGTCTCGGTCGTCGCCAGAGCCGCCTCGACGGCTGACAGCTCGGTCTCGCCGATCAGCTGAACGCCCTGTTCGGTGACGCCGAGCACCAGCGCTCGATCCATCACCCGCAGCACGGTGACCGAGGAGGTCCGGCTGAGCTGCTGCCTGGCCAGAACCGTCATGACGCGGTCAGCCTTGCCGCCCATGGGTTTGCGAGCCCACCGCGCCAGGCACCACATCAGGACGAGCACAAGGACCAGGGCGAGCAGCATCCGGCCAATGACGGCAACGGTGTTCACGAGCGCGGGGGCACCGTCTCATCGGAGACGATCTCGGTGATCCGCAGCGCGAAGTTCTCATCGATCACCACGACCTCGCCGCGGGCGATCAGGTGGCCGTTGACCAGCAGGTCAGCAGGTGCGCCGGCGGCCCGGTCCAGCTCCACCACGGCGCCCTCGTTGAGGGCGAGCAGCTCGCTGATCGTCATCCGGGTGCTGCCGATCTGGGCCGTGACGTCCATGTTGACGTCGCGCAGCAGGTCCAGGCCGTTGCGCAGCGCCGTCCGGGGGCCGGGCAGGCCGGCGCCGCCGCCGGCGCGCAGCTCGTCCGGGCTGGGGTAGTGCGGGGGCTGCGCGGAGCCAGCCGCTGGCTCGCTGGTGATCACGACGCCGACCAGGGCGCGTAGCACCCCCTGGTGCAGCAGCGGGACCACCCACGCGTCAGGCTTGCCGAGCAGCGCGGCCAGCGCGGTCGCCGGCTCCAGCGGCTGGCCGGGTCCGGTCATCACGGTGCCCGTCGCGCCGGCCGCGGCGGTCAGCGCCGGGCCCAGCGCCGCCGAGACGTCGAGGGCGCCGAGCGGGGAGTTCTGCAAGGCGTCGGTCAGGGCACGCTCCACCGCGATCAGCACGTCGCCGCTGCGGCTTCCGGTGAAGCGCGCGGTGACCGCGACCCCGTCGAAGCGCAGCTGGGTGAGGTCGTTGGTGGGCTCACCGAGCTCCAGCGGATCCGAGATGGGCAGGTTCGCCAGGGCGGCGAGCGCCGCCTGACGGGCGAGCTCGCTCGTCGACATGATCTGGGTCACGGGTTCTTCCTTCTGTCGTTGCCGACAACCAGCCCAGCGAGCCGGCTGCCCTGCCGCCCGGCAAGCGCATGGGCGAAAGTGATGCCGCCGGACTGCACGACCAGCGGGGTGGTTACCCGGTGCCTGAGGTTGATCACGTCGCCGGGTTCGAGCCGGACGATCTCGTTGGGCGTCAACTGCACCGGTTGAAAGCTCAGGGACACCTCGACGGGGACGTTGCCCAGCGCCGCCCGCACCTGCCGGGCGGCCTGCTGCTCGGCCAGCTGCTCACCGGCGGTCTGGGCGCGCCCTTCCTTGCCGACCTGCAGCCGGGGCAGCAGCGCGGCGAACGGGATGCAGAGCGTCGAGACGCAGACCTGGTTGCCGACCCGCATCTGGAAGGACCCCACGATGACACCGTCGGAGGCGCCGGCGGCCTGCACGAACTGTGGGTTGAACTCGATGCTCCGCAGCGCCGGGTCGAAGCCGATGGTGGGCTCGACCGCGTAGCGCAGCACCGAGAGCATCTGCTCGATCAGGTTGCGCAGCAGGCCGCTTTCCAGGTCGGTGAGCTGCCGGGTCGGC
>NZ_DASVSG010000140.1:0-14801 GCF_036388195.1 Jatrophihabitans sp.
AGTAGGTGAACGGCATCAGCACGATGGTCAGGAACGCCGGCAGCGCCAGCTCGAGGGTGTGGAAGTCGATATTGCGGACCTGGCGCATCATCAGGACGCCGACCACCACGAGCGCCGGGGCCGCCGCCTCGGACGGCACGAACTGCGCCAGCGGCGACAGGAAGATCGTGACCGCGAAGAGCAGGCCGGTGACCACCGACGCCAGCCCGGTGCGCGCGCCGTCGCCGATGCCGGCAGCCGACTCGACGTAGGTGGTGGCCGACGACGCGCCGGTGACGCCACCGGCCACCGCGGCCACCCCGTCCACCAGCAGCACCTGCTGGATGTTGGGCAGCTGGCCCTCCTTGTCGAGCAGGTCGGCCTCCTGGGCCAGCCCGATCGTGGTGCCCATGACGTCGAAGAAGTCGCTGAGCACCAGCGAGAACACGATCACGATGCCGGAGACGATGCCGACCGCGGAGAAGCCGCCGCCGAGGGAGAAGTCGCCGAGCAGGCTCAGGTCCGGCGCGCCGAAGTGCTTGCCCTCGAACGACGGCACATTCAGCGCCCAACCCCTGGGGTTGACCACCTTGCCGGTGGCGTCGGTCTGCGAGCCGATGTTGCCGACCGCCTCGATGATCACGGCCAGCACGGTGCAGAACAGGATGCCGATCAGGATCGCGCCGCGGACCTTGCGAGCCATCAGCACGGCGGTCAGCAGCACCCCCAGGACGAAGACCAGCGTCGGCCAGCCGTTGAGGTGCCCGCCGATGCCGATGTCGACCGGGGTGCCCGCGCCGCGCCGGACGAAACCGGCGTCGACCAGCCCGATCAGCGCGATGAACAACCCGATCCCCACCGCGATGGCGCTCTTGAGCTCGGCCGGGATGGCCCGGAACACCGCGACCCGGAAGCCGGTCAGCACCAGAGCGGTGATGACCAGGCCCTCGATCACCACCATGCCCATCGCGGCCGGCCACGACATCCGGGTGGCCACCTGGAAGGCGACGAAGGCGTTGAGCCCCAGGCCGGTGGCCAGCGCGAACGGATAGCGCCCGATCAGCCCCATCGCGATGGTCAGCACGCAGGCCACCAGGGCCGTCACCGCGGCCACCGCGGCGAGCGCCGGCGTCTGGCCGCCGCCCAGGTACTTACCGTCGGCATCCTTGACCGTGCCGATGATCAGCGGGTTCAGCACCACGATGTAGACCATCGTCACGAAGGTCACCAGGCCGCCGCGCACCTCCCGGGGGATGGTCGAGCCCCGTTCGGTGATCGAGAAGTAGCGGTCCAGTCCGGTGCTGCGACGGGTGGCGCCAGGTGCGGTCTCGGTTGCCATGCTGCTCCAGGTCTTGGGCTCGGATGACGGGGAGTATTGCAGTGATCCACGACAGTTCGGCGGCGGCTCGGTGGCGTAGCGTGGGAGATTGTGAGCAGGACTGGCAAGCCGCGATCTCCGGCCGCCGCTCCGGCGACCCCGGACGACCCAGCCAGGCCGCCGGTTGCCGACGTCGGCGCCCAGATGATGGCCGTCGACGCCCGCCGGGTGTTGCTGGCCGGCACCGCCGCGTTCGGGCTGGCCTTCCTCGTCCTGCTGCCGTTCTGGTCCTGGCTGGGCGAGCACCAGCACCGGGTCTGGCTGTGGACGGCGCTGGCCGGAACGGTGCTAGGGCTGCTGGCGCTGCCCCTGGTGCGCAAGCATTCCGGGGAAGGCCGGCTTGGCTGAGCTGGTCGTGCGCCGGCTGCGGCTGCGGGCGGTGCCGGGCGACCTGCTGCGTGCCCTGGCCCGCTCCGGCGAGCTCGACACCCGGGTGCTGGTGTGCCTGGCCGGCAACTGGGCAGACCGGGCCCCGATGATCTGCTGGAACCCGGTCCGCCAGGTCAGCGACCCCACGTCCATCGGCGAACCTCCCGCGGTGACCGGGCAGGCCCGGGGCGCCGTCGGCGGCGGCTGGTTCGGCTGGTGGAGCTACTCCGGCCCGTCCTGGTTCGGCCTCTTCGAGCAGGTGCTGCGCCGGGGCCCGGACGGCGACTGGTGGCTGGAGTCCATCGCTGGCCGCCCCGGTGCGGACCTCGCCGAGCAGGCCGCGGTGATCGAGCGGATCGGCCGCGATGCCGCGCAGCCGGAACCCGTCGTGATCAGCGGCCTGACCGGCGCGTCCCGGCAGCGCCACCTGGCCGCCGTGGAGCAGGCGATCGCCGCGATCCGGGCCGGTGAGCTGTACCAGGTCAACATCTGCGCGCGGTTCTCCGCCCGCGTGACCGGCTCCCCCGTGGACCTGTTCGCCGCCGGCCTGGCCCGGCTGGCGCCGGACTACGCCGCCTTCGTGCAGACGCCGGCCAGGACGGTGGTCAGCTTCTCCCCGGAGCTGTTCCTGCACCGGGACGGCGACGGCGTGCGGACCGCGCCCATCAAGGGCACCCGGCGCCGGCTCGGCTCGACCTGCGGAGCCGACATCGACGCTGACGCGGACCGGGCGATGGCCACCGAGCTGCGGCAGTCGGCTAAGGACCGCGCCGAGAACGTGATGATCGTCGACCTGATGCGCAACGACCTGTCCCGGGTATGCCTGCCCGGCAGCGTCAGCGCTCCGCACCTGCTCAGCGTCCGCCCGGCGCCCGGCGTCTGGCACCTGGTGTCGGAGGTGACCGGGCAGCTGAGCCCCGCCGCGACCGACTCGGACCTGCTGGCGGCCTGCTTTCCACCCGGCTCGGTCACCGGAGCTCCGAAGATCCGCGCGCAGCAGCTGATCGCCGACCTGGAGGACGCCGGCCGCGGGGTGTTCACCGGCGCCATCGGCTACCTCAGCCCGCTGCCCGCCGCTGCGCAGCCAGCCACGACCCTGCCTGACCAGGGCCACCCCCGGCCGGGCCGGATGGAGTTCAACGTCGCCATCCGGACCTTCGAGATCGTCGGGAACCGGCTGGAGCTGGGCGTGGGTGGCGGGATCACCGCCGACTCGGTGCCGATGCAGGAATGGCAGGAATGCCTGGTCAAGGCCGCTCCGCTGCTGGCGCTCGGCGGCGCGACGGCGGCCGCGGACCGGCCGCTGCCGCCCCCGGACGTGGTACGCGCCCAGGACGGGGTGATCGAGACCATGCTGGCGGTGGACGGCCGGATCGTCGCGCTCGCCGATCACCTGGCCAGGCTGCAGGCGTCCTGCCTGGAGCTCTACCGGCTGGCGCTGCCGCCCGACCTGCCCCGGCGCCTGCACGAGGCGGCGGCCGGCGTCCCCGGCCGGCAGCGGGTGCGGCTGCGGTTCGGACCCGGCCTGCCCGCCGCGCAGATCGAGGTGACTGCCGCAGCGGATCGGCATGATCCGGTGACCCTGCACTGCCACTCCGGCCGCCGTGGCAGCTGGCGGCACAAGTGGGCCGATCGCGCATGGCTGGACAGCCTGGAACGCGACGGCAGCTGGCCGCTGTTCGTCGAGCGCGCGCCGGACGGCCGCGAGCTGGCGCTGGAGACCAGCTGGGGCAACCTGGCGGTGATCTGCCGGGCCGGCGTGCTGCGGACTCCGGAGCTAGGCGAGGACGTCCTGCCCGGCATCACCCGGCGGCGGGTTCTCGACGCCGCCCTGGACCGGGGCTGGCCGGTCGAGCTCGGGCCGGTCCTGATCTCCGAGGTCCGCAGCGCCCGGCTGGTGCTCAGCCTCTCCAGCATCCGCGGCATCGCCGCTGTCGGCTCCCTCGACGGCTGCCCGCTCGCCGTCGACCAGGCCCTGCTCGCCGAGATCGGCGGCTGGCTCGGCTGAGACCTCGGCTGAGGCATCGGCTGGCTCGGTTGACGCAGCGGGGACCTCCGATGAGCCCTCGCCGGAATCCCGCGGCTCGAGGTCGATCAGGTCGTCCTCGAAGATCTCGACGGGCTCGTCGGCCACCATCTCGACGACTGCCTCCGAATGCGCGCCGCACCCGTACTCGACCGACACCACCTGGCCGTCGGCCTCGGTGATCTCGTTGCCGCAGACCCCGAAGCCGGCCTGCAGCGAGCCGGCCAGCGGCAGGAAGAACCCGCAGGTGCCGCAGTTGGCCGGCGCCTGCTTGGCCATCGGGCTGTCCGGGCCGTGCGAGCCGGCCTGCCAGCGCTCGGCAGCGTCCAGCCGGCCGAGCCGGGACAGCACCCGGACCCGGCCCAGCCCCAGCTCGAAGGCCACTTGCTCGACCTGCGGATCGTCGGAGAGCAGGTATGCCGGCGCGAGCCGGGGGTCGTCCGGAGCGGTCGGCAGCAGGTCGCCGGGACTGAGGTCGCCCGGTTGCAGCCGCTCGCTCCACGGAACCCATTCCGGCGCGCGGAGCGAGTTCTCACCCGGCAGCAGCACCACCTCGGCGACCGTCGGGTCCGAGTTCGGCGCGCGCACCAGGGTGACGGCCCAGAACCAGCCGACGTAGCCGGGCAGCGAGGCGGCGAACGCGTGCGTGACGGCCAGCTCGCCTTCGGGGTGCACGCCCAGGTGCTCGCCGACGTCGGAGCCGGCCATCTCGATGGCGGCAGCCCGCGCCAGCTCCACCGCGGCGGCGGTGGGTGCGTCAACGGTTTGCGGCTGGCTCGGCGGGCTCGCAGCGGTCACCGGTGCATTGTCGCACCACCGCGACCGGCTGGGCACACCACCGCGACCGGTGAGCGCATTGCCGGGGCACCGGCCGCCCTGGTGCGGCAGGATAGAGCCGTGACGGTGGGAGAGGGCTCGGCCGGTTCGGCCAACCCCGAGCAGGCGGACGCGGACGGCTACTCCGCCCCCACCTACTCCGATGCCGGCAGCGCGGACCCGGCCGGCCGGCGCGTGCGGCTGGGCCGGGACCGGCAGCGGCCGGCCCGGGTGCTGGCCCGTCCGGTGAGCGCCAGCGACGTCACGGTCACCCGGGCGGTGCTGGCCCGCAGCAGCTACCTCTCCCGGCTGCTCGCCCACAAGGTGATCTCGGCCAGCGAGGCCGACGGCGCCCGCGAATCGGGCCTGAGCGCGCTCATCTGGAACCAGGTGATGTCCTACGCGGCCGACGCGATGGTGACCGTCGCGCTGGCCGGCACGGTGTTCTTCTCCGCGCCGTCGGAGGCCCAGCGGGGCAACGTGCTGCTCTACCTGCTGATGACGATGGCTCCGTTCGCGGTCATCGCGCCGGTGATCGGGCCCGCGCTGGACCGGGTGCAGCACGGCCGGCGCTGGGTGATGGCCGGCACCGCGCTGGGACGGGCGGCGCTGGCGGTCGTGATGGCCCTGCACTTCACCGACCTGCTGGTGCTGTTCCCGGCCGCGCTGGGGTCGCTGGTGCTGTCCAAGGCGTACGCGGTGATCCGGTCCTCGGCCGCGCCCCGGCTGGTGCCGGCCAACCTGACGCTGGTCGAGGCGAACGCCCGGCTGTCGATCTTCGGGCTCGCCGCCGCGCTGCTGGGCGGCGGCCTGGTGGGGGTGGCCATCAAGGTCACCGGCTCGTACGCGTTCGGCCTCTTGATCACCGCCGTGGCGTTCACGATGACCGGCATCTCGGCGCTGCGGCTGCCCAGGATCGTGGACGCGCTGCCGGCCTCGCTGCGGTACAAGGGCGACCTGCGAGCTGCCCGGGCCGCCCGCCGCCGCCCTCGCGGGCTGGTCGCCCGGCTGCTCGCTTGGGCCAGGCGCGGTTTCGACCCGCCGGTGATCGTGGCGCTGCAGGGCGAGTCGACGCTGCGCTGGCTGGCCGGCTTCCTCACCCTGTTCCTGGCCTTCTACATCGAGTCGGTGTCCCACGGCTGGCAGGCGGTGGCCAGCCTCGGCGCGCTGGGCGCGGCCAGCGGGATCGGCAACTTCGTCGGCACCGGCATCGGCACCCGGCTGCGGCTGGCCCGTCCGGACCTGATCATCCTGCTGTGCACCTCGGCCGCCGCGGCCGGCTGCCTGGCCGCCGCGGTGCTGTTCAGCTTTCCGCTGGCGATCGCCGCGATGCTGGTCAGCGCGGTGGCCAACTCGCTGTCCAAGCTGTCGATGGACGCGATCATCCAGCGTGACGTGGCCGAATCGCTGCGGTCCTCGGCGTTCGGACGCTCGGAGACGTTCCTGCAGCTGGCCTGGGTGCTCGGGGCCACCATCGCGCTGCTGCTGCCTGCCGGCAACGGGCGGCTGGGGTTCCTGGTGGCCGCCGGCGTGCTGATCATCGTCTCGGTCACCATGGGGCTGCACGAGCGCGCGCTCAGGGTCCACCGGCTCAGGGCCCAGCAGCAAACCTAGCGCTGGCGGCCGACCCGGCGCAGGTAACCTCGGCGGGTGACTTCCGGACCCCGTGCCCCGGCCGGCGGCTCCCAGATCCTGCTGGACGTGCCCAAGGAGCTGGCCGACAGCGGCTGGATCGTGGCGCCCTTCACCTCCGACGGCAAGACCAACACCGTGCTGCGCCCGACCAACCAGCTCACCACCTGGCTGCTCGGCGTCCAGCTGAGGCAGTGATGAGCGCCCGGATCCTGGTGGTGACCGCGGTCGCGGCCGAGCGGGACGCGGTGCTGGCCGGGCAGCTGCTGGCCGGGCGGAGCCAGGCGACCGGCACGGTGGCGGGCCTGCAGGTGTACCGCGCCCTCACCCCGGCCGGCCTGCTGGACGTGGTGTGCGGCGGGGTCGGGCCGGTCGCCGCGGCGGTCAGCACCGGGTGCCTGCTGCGGCAGGGCTACTCGCTGGTGATATCGGCCGGCATCGGCGGCGGTTTTCCGGCCGCCGAGGTGGGCGCGGTGGCAGTGGCCAACGCGGTCGTGCACGCCGACCTCGGCGCGGAGACGGCGGACGGCTTCCTGTCGATGGCCGAGCTCGGCTGGGGCGCGGTCCGGTATCCGGTCGACCTGGGCTGGGCGGCTGCGCTCGGCCGGCGGACCGGCGCGGTCACCGGCGCGGTGCTGACGGTGTCGACGGTGACCGGCAGCCAGCAGCGCGCCGACCAGCTGCTGGCCAGCCACCCGGACGCCGTCGCCGAGGGCATGGAAGGCGTCGGGGTGTGCCTGGCCGCCGCGCAGGCCGGGGTGCCGTTCGCCGAGCTGCGCGCCATCGCCAACCCGGTCGGCCCCCGGCACCGGGAGTCCTGGCGGATCCCCGACGCCCTGGCGGCGCTGGGCGCCGCGTTCGACCGGCTGCTCGCCGAGCCACTGCTTGCCGAGCCGCTGCTTGCCGAGCCACTGCTTCCCGAGCCGCTGCCGCCGGGAGCCGGGGCATGACCGCGCTGGAGCTGGCGTTCTCGCCCTGCCCCAACGACACCTTCATCTTTCACGCCTGGACGCACGGCCTGATCCCCGGCGCCCCGGCGGTGAACGTCACCTTCGCCGATGTGGACGTCACCAACACCGCCGCCGAGCAGGGCCGCTTCGACGTCGTCAAGGTGTCCTACGGCGCGCTGCCCTGGCTGCTGGAGCGCTACCGGCTGCTGCCGTGCGGCGGCGCGCTGGGACGTGGCTGCGGCCCGCTGGTGCTCACCGCCGACGACCGGGCGGACCTCGACGGCGCCCGGGTAGCGGTGCCCGGTGAGCGCACCACCGCGTACCTGCTGATGCGGCTATGGGCCGCCGGGCAGTCACCGGCCTCGGTCGAGGTCGTGCCGTTCGCCCAGATCATGCCGGGGGTCCGCGACGGGCGCTTCGACGCCGGGCTGGTGATCCACGAGGCCCGGTTCACCTATCCGCGCTACGGCCTGCGGGCGCTGGCCGACCTGGGGCAGTGGTGGGAGCAGAGCACCGGGCATGCCATCCCGCTGGGCGCCATCCTGGCCCGCCGGGAGCTCGACGCCGGCCGGCTGACCGAGGTGCTGCGCGCGTCGGTGGACCACGCCTTCGCCCATCCGGACGCCTCGGCGGAGTTCGTCGCCGCGCATGCCGACGAGCTGGAGCCGGAGATCCAACGCCAGCACATCGAGTTGTACGTCAACTCCTTCAGCCGGGACCTCGGCGAGGAGGGGTACGCGGCGATCGAGCTGCTGCTGGGCCGGGCGCAGGCGGCCGGGCTGGTGCCCGCCTTCGGGCCGCTGCGCTAGCTGTTCAGCGCCAACACCTTCCAGACGTCCTTGCGCTTCATGCTGGTGTGCCCCATTCTGGCCATCTTGTCCAGCTGCGCCCACGGGCCGCGGAATCACGGGGAGCTCCATGCGACTGCCGAAGTTGTTCACCATCCTCATCGCGGGCTGCGTGCTCGCCGCCCTGTCGCCGCTGGGCACGGCCCAGGCCGCGTCCGGGCCGACGATCGACAACACCAGCCTGACCAACGGCGGCAGGCCCTGCTCGGCGACGACCCCGCCCGTGGTGCTGGGGGGGTTTGCTTCCTACCTGCAGGCAGCCGGGTCCGACGACACCTACACGTACTCCGGTTTCGACTACACCTTCACGATCTGGCCGGTGGCCGATCCGGCCGCTGCGCGGAGCGTCATCGATCACGCGTACGACTCGGGCGAGATCGCCACCGCTCGGCTCCCTGCCGATGTGCTGACCGACGGTGGCAGCTATGCCTGGCGGGTACAGCTCACCACCAGTAATGGAACCTCGCCCTGGTCACCGGTCTGCACCTTCCGCTACGACTACACCGCGCCGGCCGCGCCGTCGATCAGCTCCGCCAATTACCCGCCGTTCCCCGGAGCCCTGGGCCCGGTCGGCCAGTTCGCGCAGTTCACCTTCGACGCCGGCGGCGACCTCGACACGGCCGGCTTCGCCTACAGCTGGAATGTAGAACCGGGGGTGTCCGGATGCGTGTGGGGCAGCGTGTTCGAGCCACTGGCCTGCCCGGACTTCCTCTCCGGACCCGACACGGTCCGGCTGGCAAGCCCCGGCGGCACCGCCACCGTCACGCTCAATCCGGTTTCCCACGGCCCCCAGACCCTGTTGGTGGCTGCTCTGGACGCCGCGGGAAACCGGTCAGAACTCGTGCGGTACGAGACCTACGTGCCGTACTCCGGGCCCACCGTCACCCAGGCGGACAGCCGTCCGATCTGCGGCAACATCGCCAGAGTGATCTTCTCACCGCACCCGGGACTCACCCCGGTCAGCTCGTACACCTACGCCTTCGGCCAGGGCCCGGCCGTCACCGTCCCGGCTGATGCCGACGGCACGGCCCAGGTGTCGATCAAGGAGAACCAGGAGTCCGGAAACCTCGCTGTCACCAGCATCGGGGCGAACGGATTCCGATCCAGCACGGCAAACCACTGGCTCAACGTGAACCCGCAGGTCTCCGTCTATTCCAACGTGTACACCAACTACGGCCAACCCGTCGGTGGCGTCGGCGTGACCGGCAAGTTCACCTTCCAACCGCCCTTCTCCGAGAGCGGGCCGCCGGCCGCGTTCAGCTACCGCTTCCCGAACGGCCCGACGAGGACGGTGGCCGCCACGGACGAGTTCGGCAGCGCCACTGTGCAGTGGGCGCCGACCCGCGCCGGCCAGCAGACCCTGACGGTTCAGTCGATCAATGCGGACGGCTCACCCGGAGCCTGTACGACCAGCTACACCTTCACCGTCGCTCGCTAGGGCCGCGGGCCGGCGAGTACGGCTCGCGAACGCGAACGGGCCCCGGCAGCTGGCTGCCGGGGCCCGGTACGCGCGCAGCTCAGCTGTCCAGGTTGTCGGCCACCGCCCGCAGCAGGGTGGCGACCTTGCGGCCCTCCGCCCGGTCCGGGTAGTGCCCGCGGCGCAGCGAGTTGCCCACCTTGTCGAGCAGCTTGATCAGGTCCTCCACGATCGGAGTCATCTCCTCGGCCGGCCGCCGGGTGGCCTTGACCACCGACGGCATCGGCTCGAGCAGCCGGACCTGCAGGGCCTGGTTGCCCTTGCGGCCCTGAACGATGCCGAACTCCACGCGCTGCCCGGGTTTCAACTCGGGAACCCCCGCCGGGAGGGCGTCCTTGTGCACGAAAACGTCCGCGCCTTCGTCGTCGGCAAGAAAACCGAAGCCCTTTTCGGCGTCGAACCATTTCACCTTGCCGGATGGCATGACTGAACTCCCCATTACTCGTGTCAAGACTGGAATCACGCTGCCAGTGCAAGCTTGCCTCGGTGTACAAACGACTGACGCCCGCACGTCGTGCGGACGTCAATGTCACAGGCTATCGCGCGTCCGGAGCCGGGCGCACCGGAGATACTCGATAGATGCCAGCAGCTTCTGCCCGGCCAGGCATGGTCCGTGCCGGCTTCGTCCTGTTCGCCGTGGGGCTGGTGTTCCTGGCGGTGACCGTCCTGCCGTTCTTCTTCGGCGCGCACGACCGGCCGCTGTGGCTCAACGCCGGCTGCCTGCTGGCGCCGGCCGGTCTGGTGCTGGCGGTGACCGGAGCGTTGCGGGCCGGTCGCGCCGACCAGCGGGCAGCCTCGGCCGCGGTGGACCGGGCCGGCTGACCTGCGGTGGACCGCGCCGGCTGACCTGCGGCGGACCGGGCCGGCTGACCTGCGGTGGATCGCGCCGGCTGACCTGCGGTGGACCGCGTTAGCCGACCCCGTCTGCCGACCGGAGCCACACCTGGGCCGACCGACGCACCGACTCCGGCAGCTCAGTGGCGGTGAGCAGCTTCGGCGCCAGGGTTCGGTCACCGCTCAGCGCGCGCAGCGTCTCGGCGATGGTCAGCCCGTGCGAGGGCCGGTCCAGCACCCGCACCTCGTCGCCGGCGGCCACCGCGCCTTCGGTCAGCACCCGCAGGTAGGCCCCGGGACGGCCTGCCTGGACGAAGCGCTTGGGCAGCTGTCTGATGTTCCAGAAGTTGGCGAAGGTGGAGCACGGCAGCCGCGGCACCGCCACCTGCAGCACCGCCCCGCCGACCTGCCAGCGCTCGCCGATCACGGCGTTGGTGACGTCCACACCGCGCAGCGTGAGGTTCTCCCCCAGCGACCCGGGCCCCAACTCGAAGCTCAGCTCGTCGGCCAGGTGCTCCTGCCACCACTCGGTGTCCTCGCTGGCGTAGGCGTACACCGCCTGGTCCACCCCGCCGTGGTTGGCGGTGTCGCAGATGGAGTCGCCGTCCAGGCCCAGCCGGCGAACCTGCACCGGCTGGCCCACCGGGCGCTTGTCGATGCCGGTCTTGGCCGGTTTGCTGTCCCCCCGGATTCCGGAGCGCGGCGGTGGCGTGTCGATGACGCGCGCGAGATTGACCGCCAGGACCTGCGAGTTCTCAGCTGCCACGGGCTACACCCTAGGTCACGTGGCACACTGATCTTTCGGCCTGTCGCCGGGCCGGCCGAACTGACCAGGGCAGCGCGAGCAACGCAGAGGGTGACGCAGATGGCAGGCATGACGCCGCACAACCAGCCCCAGCACACCTGGGACGATGCCTATCCCGAACACCCGGTCAACGAGCTGCTCTCGGACAAGGCCGGCTCGCAGAGCCCCTTCGGCGACGACCTGACCTTCCCGCTGCCGGTCGAGGAACTGAACTATCGCCACCCCGGCCCCGACAACCGGCCGTTCCTCGCTGGCCGCTGACTCCTTCCCAGCTGGTGTGACCGCACAACCGCAGGCTCTCACGCGCGCCGGAGCGCCCCAGACACTGACCGAGTGGCTGCGCGGCTGGACCGACGCGCAGCTGGTCACGCTGCTGCGCCGCCGTCCGGACCTCGCGCTGCCGGCGCCGGTCGACCTGAGCTCGCTGGCCAGCCGGGCCAGCGTTCGGACCTCGATCTCCCGCGCGCTGGACGGCCTGGACGCCTTCACGCTGCGGACCCTCGAAGTGCTGGTCTGCGCCGGCCCGGACGCCTCGCTGGCCGCCGTGCAGGCATGGTTCCGCCCGGAGCTCGCCGCCGATGTCGCGGCCGCGCTGGACCGGCTCGCGGAGTGGGCGCTGATCTGGGGCGACGCCGAGCGGCTGCATCCGGTGGGCACCGTCCGGGAGGTGCTCGGCCCGTACCCGGCGGGGCTCGGACGCCGGGCCGCCGACCTGTTCGCCACCGTCAACGACATCGCGCTGGCTCCGCTGCTGCGCCAGCTGGGATTGCCGCCCGCCACCCAGCCCCGGTCCGGCAGCTCGGCCGCAGCGGCCATCGAGGAGCAGTTCCCCCGGCTGCTGGCCGAGTGCTCGCCGGCCGAGCGCTCGATCCTGGACCGGCTCGCCGCAGGCCCCCCGATCGGCGCCCTGCGCAACGCCCTGCACGGCGGGCTGGCGCGCGGCGATGCGGACAACCCGGCTCGCAACCTCCTCGACCTCGGGCTGCTGGCGCCCATCGACAACCACACCGTCGAGCTGCCGCGGGAGCTGGGGCTGGCGCTGCGGTCCCAGCCGGCCGGCGAGGTGTCGCCGCGGCCGCCGGAGATCGAGGCGATCGAGCGGGGCGGCGCGGTGATCGACGGCGGCGGCTGCACCCAGGTGCTGGACACCGTCCGGCTGGTGGAGCTGCTGCTGAACGAGATCGCCGCCGACCCGCCCAGCCTGCTGCGCGCCGGTGGCCTCGGGGTCCGTGAGCTGCGGCGGCTCAGCCGGGCGCTGGACGCGGCCGAGCCGGTCACGGCGCTGCTGGTGGAGGTCGCCTACGAGGCCGGCCTGCTGTCGCATTCGACCACCGCGGACCCGGTCTACCTGCCCACCACCGAGTTCGACAGCTGGCTGCGCCGGGGCTCCGCCGAGCGCTGGGTGCAGCTGGCGACCGCCTGGCTGTCGATGACCCGGTTGCCGAGCCTGGTGGGCGCCCGCGATGACCGGGACAAGTCCATCGCGGCGCTGTCGGCCGACGCCGAGCGTCACAGCGCGCCGGCGTTGCGGCTGCAACTGCTCGGCCTGCTCGCCGAGCTGCCGCCGGGGCTCGCGCCCGGTTCGGACGAGCAGGTGCTGGCCCGGCTCGGCTGGCAGGCGCCGCGGCGGGCCTCAGCCAGCCGCAAGAGCGCGGCCAGCATGCTCGGCGAGGCCGCTGTCCTGGGCCTGACCGGCTACGGCGCGCTCACCGGCTACACCCGGGCGCTGCTGCACGGCGCCGAGACCGGAGCAGCGCAGGCCGAGGCCAATGCGACCCATGCCCTGACCGCGGCGCTGCCGGAGGCGGTCGAGGACTTCCTGCTGCAGCCGGACCTGACCGCTGTCGTCCCTGGGCCGCCCGCGCCGGACCTGCAGCGGGAGCTGAACCTGGTGGCCGACCTGGAATCCACCGGCGGGGCGTCGGTGTACCGGATCGGACCGGTGAGCCTGCGCCGCGCGCTGGATGCCGGGCGGACCGGCTCGGACCTGCAGCAGTTCTTCGCCAGCCGGTCCCGGACCCCGGTGCCGCAGGCGCTGCAGTACCTGATCAATGACGTGGCCACCCAGCACGGCCGGCTGCGGACCGGCACCGCCACCAGCTACCTGCGCTGCGACGACGAGGCGCTGCTGAACCGGGTGCTCACCGACCCGGCGCTGGAGTCCCTCGGCCTGGTCCGGATCGCGCCCACCGTGCTGATCTCGTCCGCGGCGATCTCGACCGTCCTGGAGCGACTGCGCCGCAGCGGCTTCTCGCCGGCCGCGGAGTCCGCCGACGGGGCGGTGGTCAGCCTCTCCGCCGACTCCCCGCGCGTGCCGGGCCGCCAGCACTCCCGGATCTCGCGGATCCGGGCCAGCACGATCGGCGAGAGCCAGCTGGTCGAGGTGGTGAACCGGTTGCGGGCCAGCGAGCGGCTGGCCGCCGCGGTCACCAACGCCACCAGCCGGGTGTCCCAGCAGGTGCCGGGGGTGACCTCGGCCTCGATCCTGGAGCTGCTGCGGACCGCCGTGCGCGAGGAGCTGCAGATCGCCATCGGCTACGTCGACGACACCGGCACCCCGTCCCAGCGCACCCTGCTGCCGATCTCGCTCGGCGGCGGCATGCTGCGCGGCCACGATCCCGAGGACGGCCGGTTGCGAAGCTACCCCCTGCAGCGGATCACCACGGTCAGCCTGCTGGACGAGTGAGCGAGCATCGAGCGAGGCGCGCAGCGATTGACAGCACCGAGTGAGCGAGCATCGAGCGAGGCATCGAGCGAGGCGCGCAGCGATTGACAGCACCGGGTGACCGGACGGGGAACATCCGACTGGCCGATTTCCTTGGCACAATGGATAGTTCGCATGCCTGTGCCACCGAAGTTTTGAGGAGCTCACCCGGGTGACCGACGGACCCCTGATCGTCCAATCCGACAAGACCCTGCTGCTCGAGGTCGACCATCCGACGGCCGCCGAGGCCCGCGCGGCCATCGCGCCGTTCGCCGAGCTGGAACGGTCCCCCGAGCACGTGCACACCTACCGGCTGACGCCGCTGGGACTGTGGAACGCCCGCGCGGCCGGCCACGACGCCGAACAGGTCGTCGACGCCCTGGTCCGGTTCTCCCGCTACACGGTGCCGCACGCGCTGCTGGTCGACGTCGCCGACACCATGGACCGCTACGGCCGGCTGCAGCTGGTCAAGCACCCGGTGCACGGGCTGGTCCTGATCAGTCTGGACCGCGCGGTGCTGGAAGAGGTGCTGCGGCAGAAGAAGATCGCCCCGATGCTCGGCGAGCGGATCGACAACGACACGGTGCTGGTGCACCCGTCCGAGCGTGGCCGGCTCAAGCAGGCGCTGCTGAAGGTGGGCTGGCCGGCCGAGGACCTGGCCGGCTACGTCGACGGCGAGGCGCATCCGATCGAGCTGGACAACGCCGACTGGACGCTGCGGCCCTACCAGCAGCAGGCGGTGGACTCGTTCTGGCAGGGCGGCTCGGGCGTGGTGGTGCTGCCCTGCGGCGCGGGCAAGACCCTGGTCGGCGCGGCGGCGATGGCCCAGGCCAAGGCGACCACCCTGATCCTGGTCACCAACACCGTCTCCGGACGGCAGTGGAAGAGGGAGCTGTTGGCGCGCACCTCCCTGACCGAGGAGGAGATCGGCGAGTACTCCGGGGAGAAGAAGGAGATCCGGCCGGTCACCATCGCCACCTACC
>NZ_DASVSG010000141.1:0-41363 GCF_036388195.1 Jatrophihabitans sp.
TCCGGCGCGCACGCCGCGGGGGCCACCGGCTCGTACGGGTCATCGCAGAACCGCCAACCATCGCCGCGCGGTCGGTAGCGCTTCTACCCTCCGGTACCGCCCGCCAACTCGCCGCCGCCCTCATTGTGGCCGCAGACCAAGCGGACGAACTCGACCGCGATGTCTCTGCACGCCTGGCACCCTGACAGGGAGTTCCAGTGGCCTCAGCCAGCCGATCCGGTCGCCCGAGTTATGTTGCCATTTCAAGTCAAGAAGATTCGGCGTTCGCGTCGACAACCTCCGTAGCAAGAGCCTTGGCGGTGTCTCTCGCACGAAGTAGCGCAACGGCAGCCGACTCCCAGTCATCGACGAGCGCCGCAGATTTCGCCATCGCCCGAATGGCGCGTTCCATCTGCTGCCCAGGCCGCTTGAGAGCTCTGCTGATTTTTCCGAGGCTACCGACCATCGTCGCGAACTCGTTCAGCCCTTCCATGCCCTCGCGGGTGCCGCTGGCCAACTCCGCGATGCCCTCGAGGAACGGAGACACATTTTCGTCTCTGAGGAGTTCAGGATCGCGCGCCATGTCGTTCAGCAGGCCCCTGACGTTCTCATCGAGGCCTGCCATCGTGCCCGCAAATGTCGATGTCAGCCGGGTTAGGTCATCGGCGGGTTGCTGCAAACTCTTTCCATAACGAGTAAGCACCGTGAGGCGTTGAGCCGCAGATGCGGACTCCGAGATAGCTTCGATCTCGCTGCCGAAGTCAGCGGCTTGTGCTCCCAATGTTTCGAGAACGCCGCCGAGTTCTTCAACGGTACTGTTCAAAATGGGAAAATCATCCTCGATCTCCGCCATGCGATCGACGAATCCACGTTCGTCCTCTGCTACGTCTTCCGTCTGCGGCGAAGTTTCTTCGTTGTCCTCTGTCGTTCGTGACGGTATTGGGCCGCCTGCCCTGCTCTGCCACACACGGGTGGCGGGAAGGGGGTCAGTGCCTTCGGCGAGTCCTATTCGTAGAACCTCGGAGAGCTGTTTGCGTGCGTCAATCAACCCGCGCTCCGACCTGGAAAACATGATGGTCCGCAGGGCTTGGACATCAAAGGGCAGCTGGCCGTATTCGCCGATCTGGATCGTGAGCAGGCCGGTAGTGTGTCGGAGGCCCAATTCGTACATGACATTGGGATTTGCGCCACTGACATCGGCAATCACTACCTCGTCCTCTAGTAAATGACGGAATATTTGATCAGTAATCTCGCCGGGCACGGCGATACCGTCGGCACGTATAGGTTCAAGGTCGTTCTCAGCACACGCAGGCTTGATAACGTCCTCATACACCGAAAGCGCCTCCTCGTAGGCCAGTCGACGAGGCGAGCCATGAGCGGCCATCTTGTCGCCGATCGGGCCAATCACGAAGCAGCGGTTCACGCGGTACCACTCTCCTTCTTCAACAGTTCGTCAGCCAGATCGATGAGTCGCCCTGACTGTTTCAAAGCCGTCGCCACGTCATTCCTCGTGCACCGCTTGCTGTCGTACTGGGCTTTGGGCTTCAAGGCCAAGACACTTGCAAGCTGGCGTGCGGACTGCGGTCGGTTCCGGCGAAGCCTCGTTACAGCTTGTTGGTGGTCACTGTCTCTGAAGTATGACCCCACGTCGACAAGCAAGATCACGTCGGCCGCGTTGATCGCCGCCGACGCCGCCAAGCTCACAGCGGCGTCCATTGCGTCCACTGCAGCCTCCGCCACGAGCATGAACTCCTTAGCCTTCGCAAGTTTTTGCGCCGCGACCGCTCGAACCGGTTCCGACACCACGCCGTGAGCTTACTCGGGGGCGCGAAGGGCTTAGGACGCTGCAAGTTGTCGAAGTGGGGTCGTGCTCCTACCTTCGTAAATTCTATTGGCTGAGAACTGCCTGCATGACAAGTTGAACCAGTGTCTGCGGACGGTTGGTCAGGCCTTGAGCCCCACGGGAAATCGCCTCGTCTCGATCTTCCGCGGAATCGGAGGACGAATAAATGATAAATGGCGTATCGACGCCATTTGCCTTCACCCTGTCGAGGAGGTCATATCCTGCTCTTGGACCCTCCGGACGTGACATGTCTGAAATTATCACCGCAAAGCGCTGGTGCCTCGCTGCTTCCAGGGCCCGATCCGTGGAAACGGCGAGTGTGAACTGTAGGCCCATGGCCTCAAGCGCCCGACGCTCATTCACATTATTGCCGGGCGAGTCGTCAACCCACAGCACTTGATTCCGCCCCTTTTGAATAGAAGCGCGGCCGCTTGCTGATGCTTCCCGAATAGTGGACACTACCGAACTGACCTCAGCGGCCGAAACCGACAAGTCATCCTTTGCGCTAGCAATAGCCAGAGAAGCCGTAGCGGTCAACGTTCGGACATAGTTTTCTTCGTCACGAAAATCTGCTGGAGCGAACAACTTGTTCGCATGTTGACTGACCAGCCACGCAAATACGGCTAACACCAATACTGGGAATGCTACTAAGAAGTAGATCAAAGGCAGCCGTTCCGACTCGGACATTGAGTTGCCGACGCCCGTTAAGAGGGCGGCCATTCCGTACACCAACACGATGAACAATGCAATTATCCCGAGAGGGTTTCTCGCGAGCTTTTGCGTGATGTCGCCAAAGCCTTTGATGTCGTCTGACATAACCACCGCCTATCCCGTCGCTTATAGAGTAAGCCGGCATATGACTCTTGATCGTGAAAGTCGACGTAAGTAACGCTGCCATGGTCAGCATGCCACGGTGCCGATCAATGGAACCACCTGAGTTGGTATCGTCGCCCGACTGGCGGTGCGAGGCTTGAGATCCCTTGCGAGCCAGGCGCTTGGCTGTCGGCTACTCGACCAAAGTCAAGGGGCAGAATGTCGATTAGCGAGGTTTCCGGTTCTGCTTGCGACTGCAGTCTCGGGCTCATCGGCGGTACGCGTCGCTGCGATGCATGATGGTGAGGACCGTGACGGTGCGCTGTTGGTCATCGATGCGGTAGATGACGCGATAGGTCCCGCGCCGCGCGCTGTAACGGTCAGCCAGCGGGGGCTGTAGCCGCTTGCCTATCCGATGCGGGTTGTCTAGCAGTGGCCCCAGGACGAATTCGTAGGCAGCACTGGCCACAGCCTCGGGCAACGTCTCGGCGAGTTGGCGTCGTGCGGTGGGAGCGACGATCAACCGGTACCCCGGCTGCGTCACGCAGTCGAGCGTCGGCGGCGCATGGCCTCGGCAAGCTGCTCCTCCGACTCACCCTCGCCACGCGCGATTTCGGCCTCGGCCTCGATCAAGTTACGCAACGTGTCGGTATCCGAGAGCACCGCGATCGTCTCCTCCAGGGATTCAAGATCATCGACCGCTAGCAGCACGGCCGAGGGGCGACCGTGCACCGTGACGGTCAAGCGCTCATGGTGAGTGCTCACCCGCCCTACCAGCTCTGAGAGATGCGCCTTGACCTCGGCTAGCGGCATGGATGTCATAGTCACAAGTATGACCAGATCTGGTAGCCCCGTCCACCGGGCTGATTAAGGGATGTCCCTGCGATTGCTCAGATTGTCGAGGTCGCTAGGGTCGGTCGGATAGGTCTAGGACTGGCCACAGCCTTGGCCTCTATGACTAGCGGCGGCGGGGATTCGGAACCGTCCGAACAGAAAGCTCGTCGATCCCGGTGAAGTCGCTCGGGTTGCAGGTGTACAGCGGCAAATCGTGGGCGATAGCCGACGCCGCGATCAAGGCGTCGTAGGCGCGGGCGGCAGGCTTGCGCCCGGCCTGGCGCAGCGAGGCCGCGACGCGGCCGAACGCTCGGGCCGACGCGGCATCGAAGGCAAGCGCTTCGAAGTCTGCTTCGGCTTGCTGCAGATGCGCTTGGCGAGCGGATCGTTCCCGGGCCGTACCAGCGACGTGCGGTCCGACCGACAGCTCGGCCAAGGTCACCGCGCTGATCACGCACTCGTCGGGAAGCACACTCGGATCGTCCAACTCACCGAGCAGGATCACGGTGGAGGTGTCGAGCATCCCCCGAGCCGCACTGGCAGTCATACGGTGGGATCGAGGACGTCGTCGATATCGCGCCGCAGCAGATCAGGGTCGACCTTCGGCAAGTGCCGGCGACGTTCGATGAGGTCGGCCGATGCCGGGGAAGGCCGGCGCCTCGGGCGCAATTCAGCGACCTCGGCGCCATCTCGGGTCACGATCAACTCCTCGCCACGGGCCACCCGGTCGAGGACTGCTCCGCCGTCATTGCGGAGCTCGCGCACGGTCACCGTCTTCATAGCACGAGTGTATCACCGGTGAGACGGCGCTCACCTGATCCAGTAAGAACCAACCAGGACTGGACCTCATCAAAGAGACAGCGACGACGTCACAGCAGCGGCAACTGCTCGGAGAGGTCGGCCCGCAGCCCGCTGGCGCGGACGTGACCGGCGGCCAAGGCCTGGGACCACTCCACCCGCCCGGTAGCCAGCAGGAGGAACGTCACCGGATCCGTCTCGACCACGTTCGGCGGGGTGCCCCGAGTGTGCCGGGGCCCGGTGATGCACTGCACCGCGATGACCGGCGGCACCCGCACCTCAACCGACCGGCCCGGGTGCTTCGCCGCGAGCATGCCGGCCAAACCCCGCACGCCGGTCCCGAGCGCCAAGCGATCCAGAGCAAGGGGCGGACGGTCCGGCAGCGACCGGCTCAGATCCTCCGAGTGCGCCAGCACCTCGAAGATCCGGGTCATCAGGTAGTCCGCCGCGCTGATCGGCCCGCGCGGCGCCCGGACCACCTTCGGCAACGGCTCGGCCAACCGGGCGCGTACCTGGCTCAGCAGCAGGTCCAGCTCGGTGAGCAGCTCATCCGGCGTCCGGTCGGCCGCCAGCTCCGACGTGACCGCGTCGATCAGCCCTGCGTCCGGCCGGTACCGGGCGACGTAGTCATGCAGCGCCAGCGGCGACTCGTCGACCGGCGAACCGATAGCCCCCAGCAGCCCGCGGAAGATCATCAGCACGTGCGCGGTCAGCAGCCGGACATCCCATCCGGGCAGCACGCTCGGCTCAGCGAACGCCTCGGACGGCAAAACCCTCAGCCACTCCCGCATCAGCGCCGCCTGGGCCAGCAGCGGCCGGGAAGGATCGGACGGCATCGCTCAGCCGAACAGCCGGGGCAGCGTCGATGCCCAGGCCACCCGCAGCTCCGCCATCGGAATTCGGAACTGCCCCTGCACCTCGATGGCCGACTCGAGGATGTCGAGCACGCCGATCCGCTGAGCCGGCAGCCGCCGCGCGGCGCACATGTCGGTGAACCGGGCGTCCGCAACCCGCGGCACCGCCACGATCGCCCGGCCGGCCGACTCGGAGAACAGGAACACGAACGGGTCCATCCCGTCCGGCACCACGACCCGGATACCGGAGCAGCCCCGCAGGCAGGCCTCGGCCAGCGCCACGAACAGCCCGCCGTCGGACAGGTCGTGGGCGGCGTCGATCAGGCCGTCCCGGGAGGCGTTGATCAGCACATCGGCCAGCAGCCGCTCCCGCTCCAGGTCGACCGCCGGCGGCCGGCCACCGAGGAAGCCGTGCACGACATGGGCCCACTCCGAGCCGCCGAACTCGTTCCGGGTGTCGCCGAGCAGGTACAGCAGCGCCCCGTCGCCGCGCAGCGCCATCGGCGTCCGGCGGGTCACGTCGTCGATCACCCCGAGCACCCCGACCACCGGCGTCGGCAGGATCGCGGTGGTGCCGGTCTGGTTGTAGAAGCTGACATTGCCGCCGGTCACCGGGATGCCCAGCTGCTGGCAGCCGTCGGCCAGCCCGCGGACCGCCTCGGCGAACTGCCACATCACCGCCGGGTCCTCCGGCGAGCCGAAGTTCAGGCAGTTGGTGACGGCCAGCGGCCGGGCGCCGGTGACCGCGACGTTGCGGTACGCCTCGGCCAGCGCCAGCTGCGCCCCGGCGTACGGATCGAGCCGGCAGTACCGGCCGTTGCCGTCCACCGAGACGGCGATCCCGACGTTGCTGTCCTCGCCGTCCGGCCCGGGCAGCCGGACCATGCCGGCGTCCTCGGGCTGGGCCAGCACGGTGTTGCCCTGCACGTACCGGTCGTACTGGTCGGTGACCCAGGACTTGTCGGCCAGGTTGGGCGAACAGATCAGCTTCACCGCGGTGGCCCGCAGCTGCTCACCGGTCTTCGGCCGGGGCAGGCCGAAGACGTGCTCGCCGTTGAGCGCGTCCTGGTCGTACGGGCGCCGGACCGGCCGCCGGTAGACCGGTCCCTCGTGGGCCAGGGTGCGCGGCGGGACGTCGACGATCGTCTCGCCGTGCCAGCGCATCACCAGCCGGTCCCCATCGGTCACGGTGCCCAGCACGGTGGCGGTGACGTCCCACTTGGCGCAGACCTCGAGGAATGCCTCGAGGTTCTCCGGCGCGACGACCGCCATCATCCGTTCCTGGGACTCGCTCATCAGGATCTCTTCGGGCGCCAGCGTCTCGTCGCGCAGCGGCGCCAGGTCCAGGTCGATCTCCATGCCGCCGGTGCCGGCCGCGGCGAGCTCCGTGGTCGCGCAGGACAGCCCCGCCGCGCCCAGGTCCTGGATGCCGGTGACCAGGTCGGCGGCGAAGATCTCCAGGCAGCACTCGATCAGCACCTTCTCGGCGAACGGGTCGCCGACCTGCACCGCCGGGCGCTTGCGCTCCCCCTCGCGTTCGAAACTGGCCGAAGCCAGCACCGACGCGCCACCGATGCCGTCGCCGCCGGTGCGGGCGCCGAACAGCACCACCAGGCTGCCCGGCCCCTCCGCCTTGGCCAGCTTGATCCCGTCCGCCGGCAGCACCCCGACGCACAGCGCGTTCACCAGCGGGTTGGCCAGGTAGCTGGGGTCGAACACCACCTCGCCACCGATGTTCGGCAGCCCCAGGCAGTTGCCGTAGCCGCCGATCCCGGACACCACGCCGGGCAGCACCCGGGAGGTGTCAGCAGCGTCGGCGGCGCCGAACCGGAGCGAGTCGAGCACCGCGATCGGGCGCGCGCCCATGGTCAGGATGTCGCGGACGATGCCGCCCACCCCGGTGGCCGCGCCCTGGTACGGCTCGACGTAGGACGGGTGGTTGTGCGACTCGATCTTGAACGTCACCGCCAGGCCGTTGCCGACGTCCACCACGCCGGCGTTCTCGCCCATGCCCACCAGCAAAGCCGAGCGAGCGCCTTCCGGAATCTTTTCAGCGAACTGCTTCAGGTGCACCTTGGACGACTTGTAGGAGCAGTGCTCCGACCACATCACCGAGTACATCGCCAGCTCCGAGCTGGTCGGCCGCCGGCCCAGGATCTCCTTGATGCGGGCGTACTCGTCCTTGGCCAGCCCCAGCTCCGCGTACGGCTGGGGCTGTGCGGGAGAGGACCCGGCGACCTGCACCGTGTCCAGCGGCGCCCGTCGTCGAGTGGCCGTCACGCCTGCACCATGCTGCTCAGGACGGAGCTGAAGAAGCCCAGGCCATCGGCGCTCGGACCGGTCAGCGGGTCGATCGCGTGCTCGGGATGCGGCATCAGGCCGACCACGTTGCCTTCGGCGTTGCAGATCCCGGCGATGTCGCGGTACGAGCCGTTCGGGTTGCCGCCGAGGTACCTGGCCACCACCCGGCCCTCGCCCTCGAGCTCGTCCAGCACCCGCTCGCTGGCCACGAAGCCACCGTCGATGTTCTTGATCGGGATCAGCAGCTCCTGGCCGTCGGAGTAGTCGGCGGTCCACGCGGTGCCGGCCCGCTCGATGCGAAGCCGCTGGTCCTTGCAGACGAACCGGCGCTCGGCGTTGCGGATCAGCGCCCCGGGCAGCAGGTGGGCCTCGCACAGCACCTGGAAGCCGTTGCAGATCCCGAGCACCGGCAGCCCGTTGCGGGCGCCGTCGATCACGGACCCCATCGCCGGTGAGAACCGGGCGATCGCGCCGCACCGCAGGTAGTCGCCGTAGGAGAAGCCGCCGGGCAGCACCACCGCGTCGACGTCTGAGAGCCACTTGTCCCCGTGCCACAGGGGCACCGGCTCCGCTCCGGCCAGCCGCACGGCGCGCAGGGCGTCGCGATCGTCAAGGCTTCCGGGAAAGGTCACTACTCCGACACGCACGCTCACGCCCACAGGTTACCGGCTGGCGCCGGCCGGGCATGCCGACGCCGCGGTCAGCGGGAAATGGTGAAGTCCTCGATCACCGGGTTGGCCAGCAGCGTGTCGGCGAGCTTGGTCACGGTGGCGTCGTCGAGGTCGTCGTCTACGTCCAGCTCGAAGTGCTTGCCCTGCCGCACCGAGTTCACGCCCTCGATGCCCAGCCGGGTCAGCGCGCCGAGGATGGCCTGGCCCTGCGGGTCCAGGATCTCAGGCTTCATCACGACGTCGACTACCACGCGGGCCATTGCTCGCTCCTTCATCCTCGGCTGCGCCCAGCTTTCCCGGCTGCGGGGGCTTCCTCAGCTGCGGGCCAGCCTAGTGCAGCGGTCGTGGGCGTAGCCTCGGCGTCCGTGCAGCGCGTCCTGGTCGCAGGCTCCTCCGGGCCGGCAAGTCGATGCTGGCCGCCGAGCTGGCCGTTCTGCGATTCCGCTCCCCGGCCGAGGTCCGGCGCTGGCTGGCCGCGGCTGAGGTCAGGAACCCTCGAAGTCGGACCGGAACAGGCCCATCAGGACGGTGTCCTCGTACCGGCCGCCGGACCAGGTCTGCTCGCGCTGGCGGCCCTCCTCGACGAAACCGACCGCCCGGTAGGAACGGATCGCCCGCTTGTTGCTGCCGTGCACCTCCAGCCAGAGCTTGCGCAGGTTCTGCATCCGGAAGCCGTAGTCCACCAGCAGGGCCAGCGCCTCCCGGCCGTATCCGCGTCCCCAGTAGGCCCGGTCGCCGATGCCGATGCCCACCTCGGCCGTCCCGTCCCGCCGGTTGACGTTGTGCAGCCCGCAGTCACCGATGAAGAGCCCGTCCACTTCGATCGCGAAGTTCGGGCTGTCCTTGTCCTTGGCCTGCTCGTCGAAGAACTGCTGCACCAGCGTCAGGGTCCGCGGCCGGGGCGGGTCACCGCCACCGAGCAGCTCGAACTCGATGTCGTTCTTGAACTCGGTCAGCCGCGGCAGGTCGGCCTCGGTCAGGGCCCGCAGCGTGACCCGCTTTCCGACCAGCATCGTGGCTCCATCCCTCTCTCAGTCGGCTTTTCCGCGGGCGCGGCAGGCCCGCTACGACCGGGCCGGGGCCAACCAGTCGGCGAACCGTAACCCGGTGAGCCGCTCGTACGCATCCAGATATCGCTGCCGGGTGGCGGCCACCACGTCCTCGGGCAGCGGTGGCGGCGGCCGGTCGGAGTGCCGGTCCCAGCCGGAGGCCGGTGAGGTCAGCCAGTCCCGGACGTACTGCTTGTCGAAGCTGGGTTGCCGGCCGCCGGGCCGCCACTGGTCAGCCGGCCAGAACCGCGACGAGTCCGGCGTCAGCACCTCGTCCCCGAGCATCAGCTCACCGGTGCAGGAGTGCAGCCCGAACTCGAACTTGGTGTCGGCGAGCAGGATGCCGCGGTCCGCCGCGAGCTCGCGGGCCCGGGCGTAGATGGCCAGGCTCAGCTTGCGCAGCCGGCCGGCGGTCCGCTCACCGACCTGCGCGACGACGGCGGCGAAGCTGATGTTCTCGTCATGCTCGCCGACCGCGGCCTTCGCGGCCGGGGTGAAGATCGGCTCGGGCAGCCGGTCGCCGTCGGTCAGGCCGGGAGGCAGCGCGATGCCGCACACCGAACCGGTGGCCTGGTAGTCCAGCAGCCCGCCGCCGGTCAGGTAGCCGCGGACCACCGCCTCGACCGCGATCATGTCCAGCTTCGCGCACAGCATCGCGCGGCCGCGCCACGCGTCCGGGATCAGCTCGTCGTCGTAGCTGAGCAGGTGGTTGCCGACCAGGTCGGCCAGCTGTCCGAACCACCACACCGACATCGCGGTCAGGATCCGCCCCTTGTCGGGGATCTCGGTGGCCAGCACGTGGTCGAAGGCGGAGATCCGGTCGCTGGCCACCATGACCAGGTGGCCGGTGTCGGTGGCGTAGAGGTCCCGGACCTTGCCGGAGTGGATGTGGGTGAGCCCGCCGTCAGACGGATTGGCGGGCTGCACGGTGGCCGGAGTCGGAGGCACGGGGCCGATCCTGTCACACCCGGATAACGATGCCGGCTCCTCGCGACTGGCATGCAACCTCCGGCGGGGCATCGCGTCTGACAACCGTACATACTTCGCAAGCGGAGTCGGCCGGACGTACCGGCCAGGACGGACAGCGCTGTGACGCAGATGACCGAGATCGACTTCACCGGCTTGTACTCCGCCCACCGGCTGCCCCTGGTCCGGCTGGTGGTGCTGCTCGTCGATGACATCGGCACCGCCGAGGACGTGGTGCAGGAGGCGTTCACCGCGTTGCACCAGAACCGGCACCGGCTGCGCGACCCGGACGCAGCACTGGCCTACCTGCGCGCCACCGCCGTGAACAACGCCCGCTCGGTGCTGCGCAAGCGCCAGACCGCCCGCCGGCACCTGCGGCTGGCCAGGGTGGAGAACGCCGCACCGGCCGACAGCGAGCTGCTGCTGGCCGCGGCACACCAGCAGGTGCTGGCCGCCGTCCGGCAGCTACCGCCCCGGCAACGCGAGGTGCTCGCCCTGCGGTACTGGGCGAACCTGTCCGAGGCGGAGATCGCCCAAGCGCTGAGCATCTCGCGCGGCGCGGTGAAGTCCAACGCCAGCCGGGGCATGGACAAGCTCGAAACGATCCTGGGAGACGCGCGATGAACAGCCACACCGAAGAGCGGCTCCGGGCCGCGTTCGAGGCCAAGGCCGACCAGGTCACCGCCGAGCGGCTCGACCAGCTGGCAGCCCAGCGGCTGCTGACCGGCGAGCTGGACCCCACCGGTTGGAACCAGCCCGAGGGCAGGACCGATCTCCCGCCCGCTCGCGCCGGAGCCGTCCGCGACGATGAGCTGACGCCGCTGAAGTTCAGCCACCGGACCGCCGGAACGCGGCACGCCCGCTGGCTGGCCCCTGCCCTGGCCGCAGCCGCCGTCGCAGCGATCACCGTCGCGGTCACCGCGATCACCATGTCGGATAACGGCAGCGCTCCCACACCGAACCCCCCGGCCAGCCAGATCAGCACGCCGGCGCCGAGCCTGACACCGACGCCCAGCAACACCCCGCCCCAGCCCCAGCCGTCGAGCGCCTCCCCGGTCACTGCTACTCCGCCGGCGCAGGCGCCGCTGCTCGGTAACGGCAAGCAAGCCGGACGCTCCGAGGTCCCCTGGAACCAGGTCGGTCATGGCTGGTTCCTGGCGCTCACAAATGGCGCAGCACCCGCCCTGTACCTGATCAACCCGATCGGTGGTCGCTACCTCATCACCGATCACCTGCCTGACGCCGAGAACCGCATCGCTCAATGGTCACCGGACGGCAAGCGGGTCATGCTCAGCCGGGAGCAGGGCACGGCTCACATCATCACCGAGCTGGAGCTGGCAACCGGCCGGATACTGCACACCGTCAACCTCGGCGAGCGCGGGTTCTTGGACTACACCAGGCCGCAAGGCCGCGCGATCCTGGTGACGCGTCTCGCGGGCACCTCCCCGTCGTTGGAAAGACTCGCCACGGACGGCAGCCACCAGCTGGCCTATCCCCGGACACTGCCCGGTTCCGGACAGATCGGCTTCCCCGTCCTCTACAACGCGGACGGCACCGGCCTGCTGGTCGGTGGTTCACAGGGAATGACGCTGCTCGGCAATGATGGCCATCTGATCCGGACCTTGCCCGCGACGGCGGATGTCCGCGGCTGCTGGCCGGTCAAGTGGTGGAGCTCATCGACGGTCCTGGAGACCTGCGTCTCCAAGACCGGCAGCTCGTACGCACTCTTCCTCCAGCCGGTGGCCGGTGGGCAGCCGGAGAAGTTGGCCGCCGCGAGCAAGACCCACCCCGGCG
This sequence comes from Jatrophihabitans sp., assembly GCF_036388195.1. GTDB lineage: Bacteria > Actinomycetota > Actinomycetes > Mycobacteriales > Jatrophihabitantaceae > Jatrophihabitans_A. Next base: position 11,903 of record NZ_DASVSG010000141.1, read on the forward strand.
GCTTCAGCAACGCCTGGCGATACAGCGAAGGCACGCTGTTGAGCGAAGGAGGCGGCTGCGGGCCAGGCCGACTCAACGTCCTGCGGAACGGAGCCATCAGGATTCTCAAGCTGCCTGCCGGGGTGGCTGAGGACCCGCCTGTGATCGGGGTGGACGGCGATCTCCTCACCCTGCGACGACTGGGCGGCTGCCCGGTCCGCGACGAGGAGTCGGTGATCTCGTTCAACCTCGTCACCGGCGCCACCACCACCTTGTTCACGGGCGATGCGCAACTGATCCCCTATCCCTGGCAGTAGCCGTGCCCGGCACGGCCGGCAAGGACCAGCCAGTCAGAGGATGGGCTCAGGAACGTAGCCGGCGGCGGCCGGCTCGGTCTCCAGCACCCGGTCGACCGCGGCGATCACCGCTCGCACCTGGGCTCCAGCGGCGCCGGTGAAGGCCACCGGGTCGGCCAGCAGGTCGGTCAGCGCGCCGGCGTCCAGGCCCAGCCGGGGGTCGGCTGCCAGCCGGGCGAGCAGGTCGTTCTCGGCGGCGCCGTGCTCGCGCATGTCCAGCGCCACCCGGACGGCGTGCTCCTTGATGGCCTCGTGCGCCTGCTCGCGCCCGGCGCCGGCCCGGACGGCGGCCATCAGCACCTTGGTGGTCGCCAGGAACGGCAGGTAGCGGTCCAGCTCCCGCGCGATCACCGCCGGGAACGCCCCGAAGTCGTCCAGCACCGTGAGGGTGGTCTCCAGCAGGCCGTCCAGGGCGAAGAAGGCGTCCGGCAGCGCCACCCGGCGGACCACCGAGCAGCTGACGTCGCCCTCGTTCCACTGGCCGCCGGCGAGTTCCCCCGCCATCGAGGCGTAGCCGCGCAGGATCACCGCGAAGCCGTTGATCCGCTCCGCGGACCGGGTGTTCATCTTGTGCGGCATTGCCGACGAGCCGACCTGGCCGGGCCGGAACCCCTCGGTGACCAGCTCGTGGCCGGCCATCAGGCGCACGGTGGTGGCGAAGCTGGCCGGCGCCGCGGCGAGCTGGACGAGCGCCGACAGCACGTCGAAGTCCAGCGACCGGGGATAGACCTGCCCCACGCTGGTCAGCACCCTCTCGAAGCCCAGGTGTTCGGCCACCCGGCGTTCCAGCTCGGCCAGCTTCGCCGCGTCGCCGTCGAAGAGGTCCAGCATGTCCTGGGCGGTGCCGACCGGGCCCTTGATGCCCCGCAGTGGGTACCGGGCGAGCAGCTCATCGAGCCGGGCCAGGGCTGCCAGCAGCTCGTCGGCCACCGTGGCGAACCGCTTGCCCAGGGTGGTGGTCTGCGCGGCGACGTTGTGCGAGCGGCCGGCGATCGGCAGCGCCTCGTACTCCGCGGCGCGCCGGGCCAGCCGGACCAGAACGCTGAGCACCTTGGTCCGGACCAGCCGCAGCGCCGAGCGGACCTGCAACTGCTCGACGTTCTCGGTCAGATCGCGGCTGGTCATGCCCCGGTGGATCAGCTCGTGCTCAGTCGCCGTCCCCTCGGCTGCCAGCGCGTTGAACTCCTCGATCCGGGCCTTGACGTCGTGCTTGGTCACCCGCTCCCGGTCGGCGATCGAGTTCAGATCGACGGCGTCGACGCCGGCCTCGACCACTGTGCGGTAGGCCGCGACCGCGCCGTCCGGGGTGCTGATTCCGAGATCCTGCTGGGCCGTGAGCACCGCGAGCCAGAGCTGGCGTTCGAGTACCACCTTGTGCTCGGGGCTGAACAGCGTGGCCATCGCCGGCGAGGCGTAGCGCTGGGCCAGGACGTTCGGGATGGCGGGCTTGGCGGTCACCCGGGGCATTCTTCCGCACCGCCGACCGCGGAACGAAACTGTCCCAGCCGTCGCCTGGGCCGCCCGATGCTCACCCAACCGCTACTCGACAGGACGGACTCCAGGTGCGGCGGCGCCGTCGGCCGGCAGCGACCTGGCGAGGCCGTCCAGGATCAGGTCGAGCCCGAAGTCGAACTCCGCGCCGAAGTCGTAGCCGGGCTGCATGATGTGCTCCATGGTGAACTCGACCAGATGCGGGTACTCCTCGGCTGAGAACCGCTGCATCATCGATCCGGCGAGGTCGGCGACGCTCTCCGGGCCGTGGATGGGCAGCGCGGTCTCCGACATCGCGAAGCCGTACAGGTAGCTGTCGATCAGGGCGAAGGCGTGCGCGGTCTGCTCCACCGAGAAGCCGGCCGCCCGCAGCGCGCCGAGCATCGCGTTGTGGTGCCGCAGCGTCGCCGGGCCGGCGTTGAGCCGTGACTGCAGCAGCGGGGTCGCCCACGGGTGGCTCCTGAGCACCCGGCGGGCCGAGGCCGCCCGCCGGCGCATCTCCTGCCGCCAGTCCCCGCCGGCCGCCGGCAGCTCGAACTCGCCGAACACGAGGTCGACGATGCCGTCCAGGATCTCGTCCTTGTTGGCGACGTAGTGGTACACCGACATCGGCTTGACGCCGAGTTCGGTTGCCAGCGAGCGGATCGTGAGAGCCGCGATGCCCCCGGCGTCGGCGACCGCGACGGCCGCCCGCAACACCCGATCGCGGCTGAGCGGAACCCGTTCCGCGGCGCCGTTGCCAGCTGATCTCACCATTGCGCTCCCGAAGCACTAGCGGTTTCGTACTTAGTACTATACAGTCTCGTACTTAGTACGACAGGTGCTCGCCACGCGATCATCTCCAGCCCGGGAGGGCTTCGCCTCCCACCCCCTAGCACCCGCTAGCCAACGAAAGGCACGGCGATGATCGAAGTAGAGAATCTCAGCAAGCGATACGGCGACACACTCGCGGTGGACGGGTTGAGCTTCGTGGTCCAGCCCGGCATCGTCACCGGATTCCTCGGCCCGAACGGCGCCGGGAAGTCCACCACGATGCGGATGATCGCCGGACTGGACGAGCCGACGGCCGGCCGGGTTGCCGTGAACGGCCGGGACTACCGGTCCGCCGGCGCCCCGATGTCCGAGCTGGGCGTGCTGCTGGAGGCCAAGGCGGTGCACACCGGCCGATCCGCGCGCAACCACCTGCTCGCGCTGGCGCAGACCAACGGCATCAACCGGCGGCGGGTGGACGAGGTGATCGATCTGGTCGGCCTGCACGACGTGGCCGGCAAGCGGGCCGGCGGATTCTCCCTGGGCATGGGCCAGCGGCTGGGAGTCGCCTCGGCGCTGCTGGGCAACCCGAAGACCGTGGTGCTGGACGAGCCGGTCAACGGCCTCGACCCGGAGGGGGTGCTGTGGATGCGCACGATGCTCAAGGGCCTGGCCGCCGACGGGCACACGGTGTTCGTGTCCTCCCACCTGATGAGTGAGATGGCCCAGACCGCCACCCGGCTGGTCGTCGTAGGCCGCGGCCGCCTGATCGCCGACACCACGGTCGAGGAGTTCGTCGCCCGCGCCTCACAGAACTCCGTGATCGTCCGCACCCCGGAGGCGGCCCAGCTGCGGAGCCTGCTGCGCGCGCCGGGCATCACCGTGACCAGCGAGCAGCCCGACCTGCTGCGGGTCGACGGTGTGACGGCCGAGCACATCGGCACCATCGCGTGGCAGGCCCGGGTGCCCCTGTTCGAGCTGGCCGTCCAACAGGCCTCGCTGGAGGAGGCGTTCATGCACCTCACCCGCGACGCCGTCGAGTACCGCTCCACCGAGATCGCCGGCCGCACCGGCGCCGTGGCGGTGGCGGCATGACCACCGTCGAAGCTCCAGCGCTCAGCTCGACCGGGATCAGCCGCGGCGTCCTGCGGGTCACCCAATTGCGGGTGGTGCTCTCGGAGTGGACCAAGCTGCGGTCGCTGCGGTCCACGGTCTACACGTTGCTGACGGCCGTCGTGCTGATGATCGGCCTCGGCGCCCTGTTCGCGGCCATCGCGGCCAGCCAGCCCAGCTTCAATCCGGGCGAGAGCGCGACCTCGACAAGCCTGACCGGCACCTTCTTCGCGCAGCTGGCCATCGGCGTGCTGGGCGTCCTGCTGATCAGCGGGGAGTACAGCACCGGGATGATCCGCGCGTCGTTGACCGTGGTGCCGGGACGGCTGCCGGTCCTGTGGGCCAAGCTGGCCGTGTTCGCCGCGGCCGTCTTCGGCGCCATGCTGCTGGCAAGCCTCACGTCGTTCCTGATCGGCCAGGCCCTGCTGAGCGGGCATCATCCGACCGCCTCGCTCGCGGACCCCGCGACCCTGCGGTCGGTCGTCGGCGCGGCGCTGTACCTGACCGTTGCCGGCATGACGGGCCTGGCGTTGGGCGCCTTGTTGCGCCACACCGCCGCGGCGATCTCGACCTTCGTCGGCGCCTTCTTCGTGATCCCGCCGCTGATGCTGCTGCTGCCCGCGCCGTTCTCCAGCCACGTCGTGCAGTACCTGCCGTCCAATGCCGGCGCGATGCTGGTCGGCGGGAGCTACGGCGTCAGCAATCCGCTGGCGCCCTGGACCGGGTTCGCGGTGATGTGCGGCTACGCGCTGGTGCTGATCGGCTGGGCCGCCTGGCAGCTCCGCCGTGGCGACGCCTGAGCCCGGCCTATCCGGCAGCCTGCTGCGTCACGGCGGCGGCCGCGATGTCGGTGCGGTGCTGGCTGCCGGCCAGCTCGATGCCGGCCACCAGCCGGTAGGCCGCGTCCCGGGCCTCGGCCAGGGTGGGGCCGACGGCGGTGGCCGACAGCACCCGGCCACCGGCCGAGCGCAGCACCCCGTCGCCGTCGCGGCGGGTGCCGGCGTGGATGACACCGGGCTGGTCGCCCCCGGTGATCGGGTCGTCCAGCCGCGGCCGGCCCGGGTAGTTCGCCGCCGCGATCACCACCGTGACCGCCGCCCCGGAGCGCCAGCGGGGCGGCGGGCAGCCGGCCAGGTTCCCGGTGGCCGCCGCGTGCAGCAGCCCGGCCAGCGGCGATTCCAGCAAGGCCAGCACCACCTGGGTCTCCGGGTCGCCGAACCGGGCGTTGAATTCGATCACCCGGGGCCCGGCCGCCGTCATCGCCAGCCCGACATAGAGCAGGCCGGTGAAGGGCGTCCCGCGCCGGCGCAGCTCGTCCACGGTGGGTTGGGCGACCTCGCGCACCACCTGCTCCACCGTCTCGGCCGGCAGCCAGTCCAGCGGGGCATAGGCGCCCATGCCCCCGGTGTTCGGGCCGGTGTCGCCGTCGCCGATCCGCTTGTAGTCCTGGGCCGGCAGCAGCGGCAGCACGGTCACCCCGTCGGTGACGCAGAACAGCGACACCTCCGGGCCGTCCAGGTACTCCTCCACCAGCACCCGCCCGCAGGCCGCGGCATGCTCGGCGGCCAGGCGCCGGTCCTCGGTCACCACCACGCCCTTGCCGGCGGCCAGGCCATCGTCCTTGACCACGTAGGGCGGCCCGAACTCCTCCAGCGCCGCGTCCACCTCGGCGGCCGCGCCACACACCCGGGCCCGGGCGGTCGGGACGCCCGCGGCGGCCATCACGTCCTTGGCGAAGGCCTTGCTGCCCTCCAGCTGGGCGGCCTGCCGGGACGGCCCGAAGCAGGCGATGCCGGCGGCGCGGACGGCATCGGCCGCCCCGGCCACCAGCGGGGCCTCCGGGCCGATCACCACCAGGCCGGCCCGCACCTCGACAGCCAGCGCCGCGATCGCCGCGGGATCGGAGACGTCCAGCGGGCGGTGCTCGGCGATGGTCGCGGTGCCGGCGTTGCCCGGCGCGCAGATGAGCGCCGTGACGGCGGGGTCGGCCGCCAGCGCCAGGCAGAGGGCGTGCTCACGAGCACCGGAGCCAACGACGAGAACCCGCATACCCGCCAGGCTATCGAGTCGGGTATGCGGGTTCTGGGGAACGTCGGCGGCTCAGCAGCCGCAGGTGTAGTACAGGATGTCCCAGTGGCTGCCCTCGTCGCAGTAGATGTTGCCCGAGGCCGCCTGCCACTGCGGGTAGCCGTCACCGCGGTTGCCGATCCGGGTGAAGGCGCTCTTGATGTAGCCGTCGATGCAGGTCCGGTGGCTGATGTCGACCTTGTAGCCGTTCCAGTGGCTGTAGGTGCCGCTGGCGTGCCCGGTCTCGGTGCCGCCGGTGATGTTGATCGAGCAGCCGCTGGCCCGCTTGAGGGTGATCACGCCGGAGATGGTGCTCTGGTTGATCTGCTCGAACGAGGTGCAGGTCGAGTTGTAGCGGTTGGAGCAGTTGCCGCTGGAGCTCCAGGTGATGCCCGCGGCCGACAGCTGCGAGGTGGCCTGGGCGTGGGTCAGCTTGGTGACGGCGTGCGCCGGGGTGCTGACCGCGATCAGGGTGGTCACCGAGGCGAACAGGCCGAGCAGGAATACGACGATCCGATTGCGCATGCTTCATCCACTTCATTGGGGGAAGGAGGGGCGATACCGGCATCACCGTGGCGTATCAGTCGGAACTCGGCAACTCCACCGCAGAAGGTCTTAACCCGGTTCACACGAAGTGACGGGGCGGGAAGGGCGGCTCAGGCCAGCAGGTCGTTCAGCACGATCGACTGGTCACGGCCGGGGCCCACCCCGATCACCGAGATCCGCGCTCCGGACATCTCCTCCAGGGCGCGGACGTAGGCCTGGCAGTTGGCCGGCAGGTCAGCCAGCGTCCGGGCCTTGGAGATGTCCTCCTCCCAACCCGGGAAGGTCTGGTAGATCGGCACGGCCTTGTGGAACTCGGCCTGGGTCATCGGCATGTCGTCGTGGCGGACCCCGTCGATGTCGTAGGCCACGCAGACCGGGATCTCGGGCAGGCCGGTGAGGATGTCGAGCTTGGTCAGGACGAAGTCGGTCACGCCGTTGATCCGGGCGGCGTACCGGGCGACCGGGGCGTCGTACCAGCCGGTGCGTCGCGGCCGGCCGGTCGTGGTGCCGAACTCCGCGCCGGCGTTGCGCAGCTCGTCACCCTTGGAGTCCAGCAGCTCGGTCGGGAACGGGCCCTCGCCGACCCGGGTGGCGTAGGCCTTGACGACCGCGATCACCCGCGCGATCCGGGTCGGCGGGATGCCGCTGCCGGTGCAGGCGCCCCCCGCGGTGGCGCTGGAGGAGGTGACGAACGGGTAGTTGCCGTGGTCGACGTCGAGCATGGTGGCCTGGCCGGCCTCCAGCAGCACGGTCTTGCCGTCCTCGAGCGCCTCGTGCAGCAGCAGCGCGGTGTTGGCCACCATCGGCCGCAGCCGGTCGGCGTAGGACAGCAGGAACTCGACTACCGCGTCCACTTCCAGGGCGCGCCGGTTGTAGATCTTGGCCAGCACCTGGTTCTTGAGGTTCAGGACGCTGGTGACCTTGTCGCGCAGCGTCACCTCGTCGAACAGGTCCTGCACCCGGATGCCGATCCGGTTCATCTTGTCGGCGTAGGTGGGGCCGATGCCGCGCCCGGTGGTGCCGATCCGGCGGCTGCCGGCGAACCGCTCGGTCACCTTGTCGATCACGGTGTTGTACGGCGCGATGATGTGGGCGTCGGCGCTGACCACCAGCTTCTCGGTGGAGCGGCCGCGCGCCTGCAGCGCGTCGATCTCGCCGAACAGCACCTCGAGGTCGATCACCACGCCGTTGCCGATCACCGGAACGCAGTTCTCGCTGAGGATGCCCGAGGGCAGCAGGTGCAACGCGAACTTCTCGCCGTTGATCACGATGGTGTGCCCGGCGTTGTTGCCGCCGTTGAACTTCACCACGTAGTCGACCCGGCTGCCGAGCAGGTCGGTGGCCTTGCCCTTGCCTTCGTCGCCCCACTGAGCGCCGACCAGAACGATGGCGGGCATGTACGGACTCCTTGTCCGGGAACTCCCCGGCCGGCGAGTCCGGCCGGGCAGGCGATGGGGTGGGCACCGCATCCTGGTGCAATGTAGCTGGCGCTAGCGCGGCCGAGCGCCAGCGGAGGGGGTGAGCGGGTGCGCCTGGTGCAGCTCAGCGTGGGCGCGCGGCCGCCTGCCGAGGGCCTGCCGGCCGGGACGGACCGGCATGCCGCGACCGACGCCGCCGGGGTGGACGCGGCGCTGGCGGAAGCCTGGCCCGGCCGGTTGGGAGCCCAAGCGCCGCGGCTGGTGATCGACGCCGACCTGGCCGGGCTGAACCTGGTGCTGCACCGGCTGCTGCGCCGGGGCCTGCTGGAGACGGTGGAGACAGCGGTGCTGCTCCGGGAGCCGGTGCCCTACCTGTCCCGGCTGGGATTGCCCGCCGACCTGGACGGCCAGCTGCGGGTCGCCCGGCAGGGCGCGGCCCGGCTGGTGGGCGTGGTCAAGGACGATTCCGGCGGCGTCTGCGTGGACGGGGCCTCGCTGGAGCCGTGGCCTGGGGAGGAGGCGCGCTGGTGGCTGCGGGCGGTGGTGGACGATCAGCGGCTGGCCGACGGGACCGCCCGCGGGCTGCGGGTGCGCCGGCTCGGGCCGTCCGAGCTGGAGGCCACCGTGCAGCTGGGCCGGCTGCGCCGCCGGACCTGCCGGGGCCGGTCGCTGCAGCTGGCCTGTGATCCTGCGCTGATCGTGGCCGACGGGGTGGCCCGGGAGCGGCCGCGCGGCAAGCGGACGTTCTGGTCGGAGCCGGCGTTGTGGCGGCTGGCGCTGCCCGCCGGGTGAGACGCGTTATCCACAAGAGCCTGTGAGGTCGCAGCGACCGGTCGCCCGGTTCTGCGATGGTGGCCGGTGCTTCCTTCTGGTGGTCAGGCCGCAGGTGATCCGGTCCTGCGGCCTGATTGCGGGGGAGGTGAGTGGATGAGCAAGATGTCAGGGAAAGACAGAGCCAGGATCTGGTGCGCTGCCGTAGGGGCTACCGCGCCGACGATCCTGGCTGTGTCCTATCTGATCCGGACCCTCCTGGTTCGGTAAGCCGATCCATTCGGGGCGGGAGACTGTGACAGCAGTTTCCCGCCCCACCAGTGTCGTAGCGAAAGCGGCTTCAGTCAATCCGACCGGCCGATCGGCGCGTAGCAGGTAGCCCGACCAGGCTCGGATGAGGTACTAGGCCTATCCACAGAAGCCAGTGATGTCGCAGCGGACGGGCCGGCTGGCAATAGAGTCGCAGCATGAGTGACGATCGTCAGCGAGCGAGGACCGGAGCGAATGGATGCGATGAGCTGGTGACCACATGAGCGTGGAACCGACCCCGACCCCCGCCGCGGCCGGCCCCCAGCAGTTCCAGCCGTCGGTGCGCCGGCAGGCCCGGGCCACCGGCGCTCCGATCGCCGTCCTGATCCTGCTGGCCGTGCTCGCGGCCGGGGTGCTGCTGATCGAAGGAGTGCAGGATCCCGTCGGGCTGATCGTCGCCGTGCCGTTGACGGCGATCGCGATGGCCTTGGTGCTGGCCTGTTACTTCTGGCTCGACCGGTGGGAGCCCGAGCCCAGCCGGCTGCTGCTGTTCGCCTTCCTGTGGGGCGCGAGCGTGGCGATCGTGGTCAGCCTGGTGCTGGAGCTGGCCAGCAGCGAGGTGCTCGGCCGCGGCGTGGTGCTGGTCCTGGTGGGCCCGGCCATCGAGGAGGCGGCCAAGGGCGCGTTCCTGCTGGTGATGCTCACCGGCGCCCGGCGCCGCGAGTTCGACGGGGTGGTGGACGGCCTGGTGTACGCCGGTTTCGCCGCGGTCGGCTTCGCCTTCGTCGAGGACATCGGCTACGTCGCGCAGAGCTTCAGCCAGGGCACCGAGGCCACGGTCGCCACCGTCATCCTGCGGCTGGTGCTGGCTCCGTTCGCGCACCCGCTGTTCACCTCGATGATCGGGTTCGGGGTCGGCCTGATGGTGAGCCGTCCCCAGCAGCGGGCCCGCTGGCTATACCCGCTGGTCGGCTACCTGGCGGCGGTAACCCTGCACGCGCTGTGGAACGGCTCGCTGACCTTCGGCTTCGCCGGGTACCTGGTGGTCTACGTCGTGATCATGATCCCGGCGTTCCTGGCCGCGCTGCTGATCGCCCGGCACCACCGCCGGCGCGAGCGGGACGTCGTCCGGCGGCAGCTGCCCGAGCTGGTCTACTACCGGCTGATCACCCCGGCCGAGGCCGGCTGGCTGGAGAGCATCGCCGCCCGGCGAGCCTGGCTGCGGTCGGTGACCGCGCGTTCCGGCAAGGCTGGGGCGCTGGCGCTGCGTGACTTCCAGGCCGCCGCTACCGAGCTGGCCTTCCTGCGCGACCGGGTCCAGCGCGGCGTCGGGCCGGCGGACGCCTACGACCTGCACGCCGAGCTGGTGCACTCGCTGCAGGTCAACCGGATGCGGGCGGCCCAGCCGCTGGCCGAGAACGCCCGGTCCGCGCAGCCGGTCCGGCCGGTCCGCCCGCCGTCGCTGTCCGGCCGGTGACCGCGAGCCCTTCGAGCCACCCAGACCTGCGGAGAGTCCGATGAGCCTGCGGATGTTCGTGGCGGTGATGCCGCCGCTGGAGGTGGTAGAGGACCTCGCCGAGTTCGTCGAGCCCCGGCGGGAGCGCGACAGCCCGCTGCGGTGGTCGTCGCAGGAGCAGTGGCACCTGACGCTGGCGTTCCTGCCCGCGGTCGCCGACCGGGACCTCGACGAGCTGGTCGAGCGGCTGGCCGAGGTCGCCGGGCGCCGGAACGAGTTCGAGCTGCGGTTGCAGGGGGCCGGCAGCTTTCCCAACCCGGCACAGGGCAAGGTGCTGTGGATGGGAGTGGCCGGTGACACCGCACCGCTGGAGCGGCTGTCGGCCAGCAGCCGGTCGGCGGCCGTGCGGGCCGGCGTCGAGGTGGACGGCTCGAAGTTCCGGCCGCACCTGACGCTGGCCCGGGCCAGCCGCCCGATGGAGCTGACCCGGTGGCTGCGGGTCTTCGAGCTCTACAGCGGGCCGAGCTGGCAGGTCGACGAGATCGCGCTGATCCAGTCCCAGCCGGGCCACGGCGGCTCCCGCTACACGGTGCACGAGGTGTTTCCGCTCGGTGTCGGGCCGCGGGAGCAGGCGGGCTAGCGTGGCGGCCGTGACCACCCCACCCCGGACGCCCGCCCCATGAGCCGGCTGGACGAGATCGCCGAGCGGGACGGCTGGCGATGCTGGCTGTGCGACGAGCCGGTCGATCCGGCGATGTCGGTGAACGACGCCCGTGGGCCCAGCGTGGACAGCCTGAGCACCGCGAAGACCCGCGGCAAGGCCGGCGCCGGCGAGCGGCTGGCGCACCGTGGCTGCAACACCCGGAAGGGCGCGGTGAAGCCGGTCGTCCCGTGGCCGCCGCAGCTGTTCGTGTCCGACCCGGCGCCCTTGATCGGGGTGGCCGAACGGCTGGAGCGCAAGGGCGGCCGCGAAGTGGTGGCCCGCTGCCCCAGCCGGTCGGACGCCGACCAGACCGCCGGCTGGCTCGTCGACCGGTTCTCCCGGCTGGCGCCGGACCTGCCGGTCACCGCGACCGTCGAGCCCGGTGGTGGGCAGTTCCTGGTCGCGCTGGTGTCCGGCCGGCGCTGAGCAGTACGGGCGCTGAGCAGTACGGGCGCTGAGCAGTGCGGGCGCTGAGCAGCGCTGACGCCAGAGCGGCGCTGACCAGCGCGCCGTCGGCCTGGCCATGGCCGGCCCGCGCTGATCCGGCTCTTCGCATCAGCGGTGGCTTGTAGGCTCGCGCGGTGACCAGCGCCGAACGCACCGCCGAACCACTCATCGAGGCGGTGGGGCTGAGCAAGCGGTTCGGCAGCTTCGAGGCCGTCAAGGCGGTGGACTTCTCGGTCGCCCGGGGCGAATCGTTCGGATTTCTCGGCCCGAACGGCGCCGGCAAGTCCTCCACCATGCGGATGGTCGGCGCGGTCTCCCCGGCCAGCAGTGGCCGGCTGCGGGTGCTGGGACTGGACCCGACGGTCGCCGGCCCGGCGATCCGGTCGCGGCTCGGAGTGGTCCCCCAACAGGACAATCTCGACCTGGAGCTGACGGTCTGGGAGAACCTCTACATCTACGGCAGGTACTTCGGCATCCCCAAGCGGGCGCTGCGGCCCAAGATCGAGGAGCTGCTGGACTTCGCCCAGCTGTCGGACCGGGCCCGCGACAAGGTCGAGCCGCTGTCGGGCGGCATGAAGCGCCGGCTGACGATCGCGCGGTCGCTGATCAACGACCCCGAGATCCTGCTGCTGGACGAGCCCACCACCGGCCTGGACCCGCAGGCCCGGCACGTGCTGTGGGACCGGCTCTACCGGCTCAAGCACCAGGGCGTCACGCTGGTGCTGACCACCCACTTCATGGACGAGGCCGAGCAGCTGTGTGACCGGCTGGTGGTGATGGACAACGGCCGGATCGTCGCCGAGGGCTCACCGGCCCGGCTGATCACCGAGCACGTCAGCCGCGAGGTCGCCGAGCTGCGCTTCGGCATCGACCAGAACGAGGTCCGGGCGGCCGAGGTCGCCGACCTCGCCGAGCGGGTCGAGGTGCTGGCGGACCGGTTGCTCCTCTACGTCAGCGACGGCGAAGCCGTCCTGCGGGCGGTGCACGAGCGCGGCCTGCAGCCGGTGTCGAGCTTGGTCCGTCGCGCCAGCCTGGAAGACGTGTTCCTGCGGCTGACGGGACGAAGCCTTGTCGACTGAGACCCCCACGATCACCCCGCCGCCGCTGGCCGGCCGGCACACCCCCACCCGGCACCTGGTGCGCGCGCGCGGTGGGGGTGTGCCGTCGCTGTTCGGATACCTGCTGGCCTCCACCCGGCCCTACTTGAAGATCGCGGCGCTGTCCCAGCTCGGGTCGCCGGTGCTGTACCTGCTCTCGCTGGGCATCGGCCTGGGCAGCATCGTCAATGGGCGCGCCGGCGGCCAGAGCCTGGGCACCTCCTATCTCAGCTTCATCGCCCCGGCGCTGATCGCCGCCACCGCGCTGCAGGTGGCGGTGGCCCAGTCGATGTACCCGATCCTGTTCGGTGGCTTCAAGTTCCAGCGGATCTACTTCGCGATGAACGCCACGCCGCTGACGCCCCGGCAGATCGCCGGCGGCGTGCTCGCCTGGATCGCGGCCCGGTCGGCGATCACGGCCACCCTGTACCTGGCGGTGGTGGCCTGCTTCGGCGGCGTCCGCAGCATCAGCACGCTGCTGTGCGTCCCGATCGCCACCCTGGGCGCGATGGCCCTGGCGGCTCCGATCGCTGTCTACTCGGCCACCGTCGACACCGAACGCGGCGGCTTCGCGGCGATCTCGCGGTTCCTGGTCATGCCGATGTTCCTGTTCTCGGGCACCTTCTATCCGGTCAGCATGCTGCCGGAGTGGGCGCGCGTGCTGGCCTGGCTCTCGCCGCTCTGGCACGCCACCGAGCTCGCCAGATGGGCCTCGCTCGCGCCACTGCACCTCAGCTCCGGGGTCGGCCAGGTCGGCGCTGCCGCCCTGCTCGGGCACCTGGCGTTCCTCACCGTGCTGACGATCGCCGGGGTGCTGCTGACCGGCTGGCGGTTCCGGGTGAGGTTGAGCCGATGAGCCGGTTGGACACGGCCGACCCGTTACCGGCCGCCTACCCGCCGCGGCGCGGCCTGCTGCTGCGGATACTGCCCCCGAGCATCTACGCGGGCCGGGCCACGGTGCTGATGGAACGCTCGGCGCGGGTGCACCGCCGGTCCTGGTTGATCATCGTCTCCGGCTTCTTCGAGCCGCTGTTCTACCTGCTCTCCTTCGGCGCCGGCCTGGGCGCCCTGGTCGGCGGGGTGACCGGCCCGCACGGCCAGCCGCTGAGCTACGCCCAGTACATCGCCCCGGCCCTGCTGGCCACGTCGGCGATGAACGGGGCGCTGAACGACTCGATGATGAGCGTGTTCTTCAAGCTCAAGTACGCCAAGCTCTACGACGGGATGCTGTCCACCTCGCTGGCCCCGATGGATGTCGCGCTCGGCGAGATGGGCTGGGCGCTGACCCGCGGCGGCATGTACTCGGTCGCGTTCGTGGTGGTGATGCTGGCGATGGGGCTGATCCTGTCGCCGTGGGCGCTGCTGCTGGTGCCCGCGGCGCTGCTGATCGGGTTCGGCTTCTCCGCGCTCGGCATGGCGGTGACGACCTACGTGCGCGACTGGCAGGACATCGAGGTGATCAACCTGCTCATCCTGCCGATGTTCCTGTTCTCCGGGACCTTCTACGGCCTCGACGTCTACCCGGCGTGGTTGCGGCTGGTGGTGCAGTGCCTGCCGCTGCACCACGGGGTGGCCGTGATGCGGGCCCTCACCTACGGCCACATCGACGCGGGGCTGCTCCTGCACCTGGGCTACTTCGTGGCGATGATCATGCTCGGCTTGTGGCTGACCACCCGGCGGCTCGGCACGCTGCTGATGAAGTGACGCGGGGCTAGGCCCGGCGGCGGCCGCGGAACACGGTGTCGCGGATGGTGACGCCGCGGCCCTCGTGATCGGTGACGGTGCGCTCCGGGGCGGCATTGGTCACGATCTCCCAGAGCGCCGGGTCCAGCGCAGCCGCGATCTCATCGCCGGTGAAGAACAGCTCGGGCTGCTTGGGCCGGCGGATCGTGGTGTGCAGGTCCGAGGGATGGTGAGCGGCGATCAGCAGCGTGCCACCCGGCCGGACCGCGGCCGCAAGCCGCTCGATCAGCGGTTCGCGCTGCCCGGGCGGCAGATGCAGGTACTGGGACGAGACCAGGTCGAACCGGTCGCGGCCAGGGTCCCAGCCGGTGAGGTCGGCCTGCTGCCAGTCGATGCGCCCGGCGACCTCAGCCCCTGCGGCCGCCGCATTGGCCGCCGCCCGCTCCACCGCGACGCTCGAGTGGTCCACCGCGGTGACCTGCCAGCCCCGCCCGGCCAGCCAGATGGCGTCCGCGCCCTCGCCGCAGCCGGCGTCCAGCGCCGTGCCCGGACTGAGCTCGGACGCCTCGCTGACCAGGTACCGGTTCGGCTCATGGCTCCACAGCCGGTCCTGCGAGCGGTAGCGCTCGTCCCAGTACGCCTGGTCGTGCCTGACCGGCGCCTCCGGCTCGCTCACCCGAGCGCCGCCGCGGCGGCCGGGTCGCAGTCGGCGAGGAACGCCGCGCAGCGGCTGGCCTCGTCGGTCTCGTCGATGGCGGCCGCCGCGACGGCCAGGGCATGCAGCGCGCGAAGGAACCCCTGGTTGGGCTCGTGCGACCACGGCACCGGACCGGTCCCGCGCCAGCCGGCCTTGCGCAGGGCGTCCAGCCCGCGGTGATAGCCGGTGCGGGCGTAGGCGTACCCCTCGATCCAGAAGCCGCGGCCGAGCGCCTCCTCGGCCAGCGCCGCCCAGGCGGCCGAGGACGTCGGGTGCTCGGTGGCGACCTGGACCGGATCGGCTCCGGCGGCCAGCTTGGCGGTGGCCGGATCGACGGGCAGCAGGGTTCGCGGTGCTAGGAGGTCCATGGCGCCATTGTGCCGTGCCCGGCCAGGGAGCCGGCGCTCGGCAAGAAGGCTGCTGCGCCGACCACCGCGGGGGGTCGGCTCAGGAGCGAGAGGTCAGGAGCCGGAGACCGAGGTCCCGGCCGAGAGCAGGTCCTCACATGCCCGCACCACCCGGGCGGCCATTCCCGCCTCGGCGGCCTTGAGGTAGGACCGCGGGTCGTAGGCCTTCTTGTTGCCCACCTCGCCGTCGATCTTGAGCACCCCGTCGTAGTTGGTGAACATGTGGCCGACGATGGGCCGGGTGAAGGCGTACTGGGTGTCGGTGTCGACGTTCATCTTGACCACGCCGTAGGAGACCGCCTCGCGGATCTCCTCCAGCGTCGAGCCGGAACCGCCGTGGAAGACCAGGTCGAACGGCTTGGAGCCCTCCGGCAGGTCGAGCTTGCGGCAGGCGACCTGCTGGCCGCCCTTGAGCACGACCGGGCGCAGCTTCACGTTGCCCGGCTTGTAGACGCCGTGCACGTTGCCGAACGTCGCCGCGAGCAGGTACCGGCCGTTCTCCCCGGCGCCCAGCGCCTCCAGGGTGGCGGCATAGTCCTCGTCGCTGGTGTAGAGCTTGTCGTTGATCTCGTTGGCGACGCCGTCCTCCTCGCCGCCGACCACGCCGATCTCGACCTCGAGCACGATCCGGGACTCGTGGGTGAGCTTCAGCAGCTCCGCGGCGATCTGCAGGTTCTCCTCCAACGGCACCGCCGAGCCGTCCCACATGTGCGACTGGAACAGCGGATTGCGGCCCGCTCGCACCCGCTCGGCAGAGATGGCCAGCAGCGGCCGGACGTAGCCGTCCAGTTTGTCCTTGGGGCAGTGGTCGGTGTGCAGCGCGACGTGGATCGGGTACTTGGCCGCCACCACGTGGGCGAACTCGGCCAGCGCCACCGCCCCGGTCACCATGTCTTTGACCCCGGTGCCCGAGCCGAACTCCGCCCCGCCGGTGGAGATCTGGATGATGCCGTCGCTGCCCGCATCGGCGAAGCCCTTGAGGGCCGCGTTGATCGTCTCCGACGAGGTGCAGTTGATCGCCGGGTACGCGAAGCCGTCCGACTTGGCGCGATCGAGCATCTCGTTGTAGATCTCAGGGGTTGCGATGGGCATCGGTATCTCCGTCGGTTCTCGCAGTTTCTCGCAGTGCCGGATGAGGGGAAGTATTCCACCTGCGCTGGTGGCGAACATCCATTGCCTGCCCGGGCTGCCTCTGATCGGGTGGCCCGATGGAGATCCTGGTGCTGGGCGGAACGGTATTCCTTTCCCGCGCGGTCGCCGAACTCGGCGTCGCCCGCGGCCACAACGTGACGACCTTCAATCGCGGCCAGACCGGCCCGCCGGTGGCCGGGGCACGGGCCGTCACCGGTGACCGGACCGATCCGGAGGACCTGCGGAAGCTGGCCGGCGCCGCCTTCGACCTGGTGTTCGACACCGGCTACCTGCCCGAGGTGGTCAAGGCCAGCGCCGAGCTGCTCGAGCCGACCGCCGGCCACTACGCCTTCACCTCCTCGATCAACGCCTACGCCGGCTGGCCGGATTCGCCCGACTACCACCAGCAGGGCACGCATGACGGCGACCCGGACGCTCCCGGCGAGCAGGTGCCCGAGGGCATCGACGAGGGCGCGGCGTACGGCTGGCGCAAGGTCGGCGCCGAGCGCGCGGTGCTGCGCGCGTTCGGCGAGCACCGCTGCTCGATCCTGCGGGCCGGCCTGATCGTCGGGCCGAACGACCGGATCGGCCGGCTGCCCTGGTGGCTGGACCGGGTGGCGCGAGGCGGCCGGACCCTGGCGCCCGGCAAGCCCGAGGACGAGCTGCGGATGATCGACGCCCGCGACATCGCCGAGTTCGCGCTGCTGCGGCCGGCGGGCGCCTTCGAGGTGACCGGGCCCGCCCATCAGATCAACCGCGGCCAGTTGCTGGACGAGGCCCGCGAGGTCACCGGCTCGGACGCGCAGTTCGTCTGGGTGAGCGATGACTACCTGGTCGGGGCCGGGGTCGAGGGCTGGACGGAGCTGCCGTTGTGGATCCCGGCCGCCGAGGCTCCCGGGCTGTGGGCCCACGACACGGCTCCGGCCGAGGCGGCGGGGTTGGCGTGCCGGCCGGTCCGGCAGACCCTGGTGGACACCTGGGAGTGGATGCGCTCCGTCGAGGGGGGCTGGCAGCCCTCGCAGCGCACGCCCGGCCTGGACCCGGAGCGCGAGCGGGAGCTGCTGGCCGGCTGGACCGGCTGAACGGCCCGCTTCGAGTCCGCTGTATGTCAGCTGTGCAACCCCGGACCGGCTGTCGAGGCTGGCCGGAAGCGGGCTCGGACGTCCGTAAGCTTTCCAGGTATGACGACGCATGACCTGGCGAACCAGATCCTTGCCAACCCGATCTCGCCGAAGCACCTGCTCGGCAGTTACGGCCTGATCGGGATGGCCCTCATCCTGTTCGCCGAGTGCGGCCTGCTGGTCGGCTTCTTCCTGCCCGGTGACACGTTGCTGTTCTCGGCCGGCCTGCTGATCGCCATCAACGACCCGTCGATCAACTTCCCCAGCCTGCCGGTGGTGCTGATAGTGCTGCCGATCGCGGCGGTGGCCGGCAACCTGGTCGGCTACTGGATCGGTTGGAAAGCCGGCCCCAAGGTGTTCGACCGGCCGCAGTCGCGGTTGTTCAAACCCGAGTACGTCACCCGCTCGCAGGCCTTCTTCGACCGGTTCGGCCGCTCGACGATCATCCTGGCCCGGTTCGTGCCGGTGGTGCGGACGGTGGCCACCGTGATGGCCGGCGTCGGCAAGATGCGGTTCTCGGTGTACGCGCTGTACTCGGTGATCGGCGGGGTGCTCTGGACCGACGGCATCGTGCTGCTCGGCCGGGCGCTGGGCCACATAGACTTCGTGCAGGACACCGTGGCACCGAAGATCGACCTGATCCTGGTCTCGGTGGTGGTGCTCTCGCTGCTGCCGACCGCGGTGCACTGGTGGCGCAGCCGGCCCAGCAAGACCGCCCAGCTGGGCGGGCAACGGTCGGGTCACGATCAGCCCTCCGTATAGCGCCGGGGCTGCCGGGCGCGCTAGGGGCGACGATAGGCTCCCCCCGTGATCACCAGATGACCGCCGCCCGCGACTCCTCGACCGATCCGCTGGTCGTGCTGTCGGGCGTCAACAAGCACTTCGGCGCCCTGCACGTGCTCAAGGACGTCGACCTCAGCATCGACCGGGGCGAGGTCGTGGTCGTGATCGGGCCGTCCGGCTCCGGCAAGTCGACGCTGTGCCGGACCATCAACCGGCTGGAGACGATCGATTCGGGCACCATCACCATCGACGGCAAGCCGCTGCCTGCCGAGGGCAAGGAGCTGGCCCAGCTGCGGGCGAAGGTCGGCATGGTGTTCCAGTCGTTCAACCTGTTCGCCCACAAGACCGTGCTCGAGAACGTCATGCTCGGGCCGGTCAAGGTCAAGGGCATCAAGCGGGCGGCGGCCCAAACCCGCGGCCGCGAGCTGCTGGAGCGGGTCGGGATCGCCAGCCAGGCCGAGAAGTACCCGGCACAGCTGTCCGGCGGCCAGCAGCAGCGGGTCGCCATCGCCCGGGCCCTGGCGATGGACCCGATGGTGATGCTGTTCGACGAGCCGACCTCGGCGCTGGACCCCGAGATGATCAACGAGGTGCTCGACGTCATGACCGCGCTGGCCGAGAGCGGCATGACCATGGTGGTCGTCACCCACGAGATGGGCTTCGCCCGGCGGGCGGCGCACCGCGTCGTCTTCATGGACGAGGGCCGCATCATCGAGCAGGCTAACCCCGAGAAGTTCTTCACCACCCCGGAATCCGCGCGAACCCAGGACTTCCTGTCCAAGATCCTCACTCATTGACCGCCTCAGCCGGCCGCCCCGTGCCGGCGAACAGAGAAGGACCCCCGCCATGCGTTCCCTACGCTTGATCTCCATAGTCCCGGCCGCCGCGCTGGTGCTGTCCCTGGCCGCGTGCGGCGACAGCAACGAGGACAAGAACGTCACGACCCCGGTCGCCAAGCCGAGCTTCGAGCCCGGCACCCGGATGGCCGACATCCTCGCGTCCGGCAAGATGACCATCGGCACCAAGTTCGACCAGCCGCTGTTCGGGCTCAAGGGCCTGTCCGGCAAGCCCGAGGGCTTCGACGTCGAGATCGCCAAGCTGATCGCCGCCAAGCTCGGCATCGCCGAGGACAAGATCACCTGGGTCGAGTCGGTGTCGGCCAACCGCGAGCCCTTCCTGCAGCAGAGGAAGGTCGACATGGTGGTGGCCACCTACACCATCAATGACAAGCGGGACAAGGTGGTCGACTTCGCCGGTCCGTACTTCGTCGCCGGCCAGGACATCCTGGTCGCCAAGGGCAACCCCAAGAACATCACCGGCCCGGAGTCCCTCAAGGGCAAGAAGACCTGCACCGTCAGCGGCGCCACCCCGGCGGCCACCATGCAGGACAAGTACGGCCTGACCACCAATGAGCTGGTCCTGGTCGATGCCTACTCCAAGTGCCGCGACGCGCTGGCCAACGGCCAGGTCGACGCCCTCACCACCGACAACGTGATCCTGTCCGGCTACGTGAGCGAGGCCCCGGACAAGTTCGAGCTCCTCGGCAAGCCGTTCTCGCAGGAGCCGTACGGCATCGGCATCCCGGAGGGCCAGGAGCCGTTCTGCGACTTCATCAACAAGACGCTGAAGGACGCGGTCGCCGACGGCACCTACGAGAAGGCGTTCAGGGGGACCGCCGGCAAGGTCATCCAGACCACGCCGACGCTGCCCGAGCCGCGCGGCTGCGACAAGTAGCCGTCCGCCGGTCCGGTAGGGCTCGAACGCCGCGATGAACGAGGTTCTCGACAACCTCGACATCTTCGTCAAGGGCTTTCGCACGACGGTATCGCTGACACTGCTCGCGGCGATCGGGGCGCTGCTGCTGGGCACCCTGATCGCCGCGATGCGGGTCTCGCCGGTCCCGCCGCTGCGCTGGGCCGGCGCCGCCTACGTCCGGCTGGTACGCAACACGCCGCTGACGGTGGTGTTCTTCCTGGTGGTCTTCGGGCTGCCCGAGATCGACGTCAAGCTGCCGTTCTTCCGCTTCGCGGTGCTGGCGCTGAGCCTCTACACCGCCGCGTTCGTCGCCGAGGCGGTGCGCTCAGGGATCAACTCGGTGGCGGCTGGCCAGGCCGAGGCGTCCCGGTCGATCGGGATGACCTTCGGCCAGACGCTGCGGCTGGTCGTCCTCCCGCAGGCCTTCGCCAACATCATCCCGCCGCTGGCGAGCGTCTTCATCGCGTTGCTCAAGAACACCTCGATCGCCTCGGCGTTCTTCGTCTTCGAGGGGGTGCAGGCGATGAACCAGATGATCAACTCCTACGGCAACGCGGTGCTGTGGATCATCGCCGCCGCGGCGCTGGGCTACCTGGTGCTGGCGCTGGTGAGCGCCTTCCTGTTCAACCTGCTCGAGCGCGCCGTGTCGGCCGGCCGATGACCGCCCCGGTGCTCTACGACGTCCAGGGCCCGCGGGGCCGGCGGCGGGTGCTGATCAGCAGCATCGTCGGCGGCCTGGCGCTGCTCGGCCTGCTGGCGCTGGCCGCCCGGCGGCTGGCCGCGAACGGGCAGTTCGACTACGACAAGTACAAGCCGTTCTTCACCGAGCCGCAGCTGTACCGGCGCCTGCAGGACGGCCTGGAGAACACCCTGCACGCGGCGGTGTACGCCATGGTGCTGGCCGCCGTGCTGGGCGTGCTGCTGGCGTTCGGCCGGCTGTCGCGGCAGCCGCTGATCCGGGTGCCGGTGGTCGCCGTGATCGAGTTCTTCCGCGGCGTCCCGCTGCTGCTGCTGATCTTCGCGCTGTTCCTGGCCTTCCCGCTCGTGGTGCACCGACCCCTGCCTGCGCTCTGGGCGCTGGTGCTGGCCCTGACGCTCTACAACGGCGCGGTGATCGCCGAGATCGTCCGCGCCGGGGTGCAGTCGATCCCCAAGGGGCAGACCGAGGCCGCCTACGCCATCGGGCTCAGCCGGGGCCAGACGCTGCGGATGGTGCTGCTGCCGCAGGCCGTCCGGGTGATGCTGCCGGCGCTGATCAGCCAGCTGGTGGTGCTGCTCAAGGACACCTCGCTCGGCTTCGTGATCGGGTTCTCCGAGCTGCTGCGCACCGGCGGGCAGCTGGTGCAGGTGCTGCGCAACCCGCTGCAGCTCTACCTGGCCGTGGCGTTGATCTACATCGTGATCAACTCCCTGCTGTCGGGGCTGGCCGGTTACCTCGAGGGACGCCAGCGCCACACCAGCGGCCAGACGCCGGTGGCGCCGACCCAGGTCGAGGCCGGGATGGGCACGCTGTAGCGCGACGTACAGTCGATGGGGTGATTCCTCCTGTGCTCTCCACCGTCCGCGAGCGGCTGGGTGCGGCGTTGTTCGAGCAGGTGGCCGGCAGCAAGGGGCCCGACCGGCGCCAGCAGATCGCCCTGTCCTCCGGACCCCGCTGGTTCGATGCGAGCCGGCCGATCTGGCAGGTGCACAACGACGCGGCGATGTTCGTCGGCGGCCTGCGCGCGCTGCTGCTGCAGTCGCTGCACCCGCTGGCGATGGCCGGGGTGGCCGGGCACTCGGGCTACCGCGGCGATCCGTGGGGACGACTGCACCGCACCAGCCACTTCCTGGCGGTGACCACCTTCGGCACCGAGGCCGACGCCCTGGCGATGATCGCCCGGATCCGGGCCATCCACGAGCGGGTCCGGGGCATCGCGCCGGACGGCCGGCCCTACGCCGCGTCCGACCCGCACCTGCTGCGGTGGGTGCACCTGGCCGAGGTGGACAGCTTCCTGTACGCCTACCAGCGCTACGGCGCCGGATCGCTGGACCAGGCCGGCCGGGACGGCTACGTCGCCGACGCCGCCCGGGTGGCCGCCGCGCTCGGGGTGCTGGACCCGCCCACCACCGAGGCGCAGGTCCGGGCCGAGCTGCACGGCTACCGGCCGGAGCTCAAGGGCACCCGGGAGGCCCGGGAGGCGGCCAGGTTCATGCTGCTCAAGCCGCCGCTGCCGCTGCCGGTCCGGGCTCCGTACGGGATCCTGGCCGCCGCCGCGGTGGCCAGCCTGCCGGTCTGGGCCCGCTGGCCGCTGCGGCTGCCCTACCTGCCGCTGGCCGAGGCGACGGTGGTGCGGCTGGCCGGGGACGGGCTGGTCCGGGGCATCCGGTGGGTGCTGACCCCGACCACCCAGGCCGCGGCCTGAGCCGCTGGCCCTGGCCACCTATCATCGTTGGCCCCAGAGCAGGGCGACACGCCGGTGACGGCTCTGCCCGGCGGCCAACGAAACCTGGCGGCTACTTGGCAGGCACCTTGCCGGCCTGCTCGCAGGCCTTGCGCGACACCGGGTCATCGGGTTGCACGTGCACCCCGAAGAAGGTCGCCTCGCACCGCTTGCCGGCATCGGCGACGGCGCTGGATACCCGGTCACGCTGCTGATAGATCACCACCGCAAGCACCACTGCCACCAGCAGCACGATCACCCTGGTGATCATCTTGGTGACCAGCCTGGCCAGCAGCAGCCCGAGCAGGACGATCACCACGATGGCGCCCAGGCCGACGTTCCGCACCTGGCTGCTGTCGAGTGCGTGGATCACCGTTGAATGCCCTGGTGAGCTCATTCCCCTCACCAGCTCTTCGCGCGAGCGCTCATCGCAGCTATCGTTCCGGTCCATCCTCGCAGCGCTTGCGCTGGACTGATCGGCTCCTCGCTCATGGGCGCTCACGGTAGTCCAGCCGATGGATAAACTCGCGGCAGACACCCGCGTCGCCCACGACGGGCGCGGCGCAGCGATCCCGGCCACCACGGCCACCCAACACGCAGGAGGCTATTCCAGGTGAGCACGCCAGAACGAGCGCTCGGAAACCCTCCGAAGCTCCAGGACGGCGTCCTGCGGGTCGTCGCGCTCGGCGGTATCAGCGAGGTCGGCCGGAACATGACGATGTTCGAGAGCCGGTCACCCGCCGTACCCGGCGCCAGCCCAACAGCCCCCAGCAAGGGCGGCTCCCGGCTGCTGGTCGTGGATTGCGGGATGCTGCTCGGCAAGACCAACGCTCCCGGGGTGGACCTCGGACTGCCGGACTGGTCGGCCTACGCCGACCGGCTCGACGACATCGACGCCATCGTGCTCACCCACGGCCACGAGGACCACATCGGCGCGCTGCCGTACCTGCTGCGCTCGCGTCCGGACATCCCGCTGATCGGCTCCCGGCTGACGCTGGCCCTGGTCTCGGCCAAGCTGGAGCAGCACCGGCTGCGTCCGGACCTGCGGATCGTCCGCGAGGGTGACCGGCTGACGGTCGGCGAGTGGGACCTGCAGTTCTACGCGGTCAACCACTCGATCCCGGACGCCCTCGCGGTGGCGCTGCGGACCTCCGCGGGCACGGTGCTGCACACCGGGGACTTCAAGATGGACCAGACCCCGCTGGACGGCCGGATCACCGACCTGCCCGGCTTCTCCCGGCTCGGCGACGAGGGGGTGGACCTGCTGCTGTCGGACTCCACCAACGCCGAGGTGCCCGGATTCATCCCGAGCGAGCGGGAGGTCGGCAAGGTCGTCGCCGACGTGATCACCAGGGCGACCGGGCGGATCATCGTGGCCTGCTTCGCCAGCCACGTCCACCGGGTGCAGCAGGTGCTCGACGCCGCCGTCGAATCCGGCCGGCATGCCGCGCTGGTCGGGCGCTCGATGGTGCGCAACATGCAGATCGCCCGGGACCTGGGGCTGCTCACGGTGCCCGAAGGCGTGCTGGTCGAGCTCAAGGACGCCGAGCAGCTGCCGTCCAACCGGGTGATGCTGATCTGCACCGGGTCCCAGGGCGAGCCGCTGTCAGCGCTGAGCCGGATGGCCAACCGCGAGCACCCGGTGATCCGGATCGTTCCCGACGACACGATCCTGCTGGCGTCCTCGCTGATCCCGGGCAACGAGAACTCGGTCTTCACCGTCATCAACGGGCTGTCCCGGCTCGGCGCGACGGTGGTGCACAAGTCGACGGCGCTGGTGCACGTCTCGGGCCACGCCCCGGCCGGTGAGCTGCGCTACCTGCTCAATGCGGTGCGGCCGAAGAACCTGATGCCGGTGCACGGCGAGTGGCGCCACCTGCGGGCGCACGCCGCGATCGCCGAATCCACCGGCATGCGCCCGGAGCACATCATGCTGGCCGAGAACGGGGTGGTGGTGGACCTGCGCGGCGGCGACGCCGAGATCGTCGGCCAGATCGAGATCGGCAACGTCTACGTCGACGGCCTGCAGGTCGGCGACATCGGCGACGCGGTCATCCGGCAGCGCCAGATCCTGGGCGACGAGGGCTTCGTCTCGATCCTGGTCGCGGTGGACCTGCGGGCCGGCAAGGTGGTCTACGGGCCGGAGGTGACCGCCAAGGGCTTCACCGACGACCCGGAGGCCCTCGACCCCATCCGGCTGGAGCTGATCAAGACCGTGGAGAAGGCGGTGGCCGACGGGGTCCGCGACGCCGACGCCCTGGAGCACATCCTGCGCCGGACCGTCGGCCGGTGGGTGGACAAGACCTTCCGCCGCCGTCCGATGCTGATGCCGATGGTCATCGAGGTCTGAGGTGCTGAACCGTTCACGGCCACCGGTGCGCCCGGGGCGGATCTCGCCGATGCGCAGCGCGCCGGCCGTCGTCCCGCCGGAGTACGTCGACAACGCCGGCCGGCCCACCGGAGCGCCCTGGGACCGCGACGACCCGCCGGTGAAGGACGCCGAGACGATCGAGCGGATGCGGGTGGCCGGCCGGATCGCGGCGCTGGCCCGCGACGAGGTGGGCCGGCACGTGGCGCCGGGCATCACCACCGACGAGCTGGACCGGATCGGGCACGAGTTCCTGCTCGACCACGGGGCGTTTCCGTCCACGCTGGGCTACAAGGGCTTTCCGAAGTCGCTGTGCTCCTCGGTGAACGAGGTGGTCTGCCACGGCATCCCCGACGACGTGCCGCTGGTCGAGGGCGACGTGGTGAAGATCGACATCACCGCCTACGTCGACGGCGTGCACGGCGACACCTGCGCCACCTTCTTCGCCGGCGAGCCGTCCGAGGACGTGAAGCTGCTGTCCGAGCGGACCCGCGAGGCGATGATGCGGGGCATCAAGGCAGCCCGGCCGGGCCGCCCGGTCAGCGTGATCGGCCGGGTGATCGAGTCCTACGCCAAGCGGTTCGACTATGGGGTGATCCGCGACTTCACCGGCCACGGCGTGGGGTACTCCTTCCACACCAAGCCCACCATCTGGCCCTACGACGAGCCGCGCGCGACCACCATCATCGAGGCCGGCATGACGTTCACCATCGAGCCGATGCTCACCCTCGGCGGGTTCGCCTGGGAGATGTGGGACGACGGCTGGACGGTCGTCACCCGGGACCGGTCCTGGGTGGCGCAGTGGGAGCACACCCTGCACATCACCGAGGACGGCGCGGAGATCCTGACCCAGGCCGGCTGAGCCGCTGGCAAGTCCGTCCGGCTCTTCAAGCGGTCGTCCTTATTACCCCAAACGCTACTTACGCCTGTTAATTTCCTGTTAAGGTCAGCTGGCCCGCGCCAGCACCCCCGCTGCGCGGCGACCCCTCAGGCATCAGCAGGAGATCCCCATGAAGCTCAGCGCCATCGTCGCCGCAACCCCGACGACCGAACAACTGCTCGAGTACCAGAACGCCTGCGCGACCGTGAACTCCTACGCCTACGCGATCGCCAACACCGCCCTGCCGGTGCTGAACCAGCCGCCAGCCGACTACGGCACCTTCTCCACGCTGTTCGCGCCGGCCAAGGCGCACTGCGTCGAGTGGACCTCCAGCATCTTCCCGACCATGCTGTCGTTCCCCGCCATCCTGGTGAGCCAGGCCTCCGACCTGTTCAACATGGAGGAAAGCATGGCCGACGCCTACCTCGACGTGCTGATCGCGGATCCCACCAATCAGGACGCGAAGGCCGGCTTGGAGAAGGCTCTGCTCACCATGCAGTCCATCGCCCAGACCCAGATCGACACCGCCGAGGGACTGCTCACCTCGATGAACACGTTCGCCACGGACATCACCGCCGACTCTGCCGCACTCAACACGATTGCGACCGAATCGCTGGCCGACGCCGCCACCGACGAGGCCGACATCCAGGCCCTCGAAGCGCAGATCGTCACCCTGAAGAACGAGATCAAGAAGCTCAACAAGTCGCTCACCGCCGCGGAGATCGGCATCAGCGTCTCGCTCTACGTCGGTCTGATCGGCGCCGTCTGCTGCGTCATCCCCGGCGCCGAACTCGCCGGCGCCGGCCTGATCGTGATCGGAGTGGCGGGGGAGGCCGCCTCCATCACCGAGACCGTCTTGCTCACCCAAAGCATCCAGGCGGCGAACGCGTCCATCCAGGCCGACCAGCAGCAGATCGAGGCCTACAACCAGGACGTCGTGGAACTCCAGTCGACGAACCTGCAGTTCCAGTGGCTGGACGAGGCGAACGCCGCGACGCAGATCGCGATCCAGCAGGTCATCGCGATGTGGCGTGATCTCGACGCCGAGCTCACTGCGGTGATGCAGGAGCTAGCCAACTCCGACTACGACGCCACCAAGGAGCAGTACCAGGCGGCCCAGGACGACCTGAACGCCGCTGCTGCCGCGTGGCAGGAAGTGGTCGAGTTCGCCACCGCGCTGGCTGGCGTCAGCTACAACTGGCAGGACGCGGACGGCAACTGGCACAGCTACACCAGCCAGCCCCCCGGTAACAGCAACGCGACCGTGGCCATGTTGCCCAGCGTCGTCCCAGCCGCGGCATGAGCCCGGGCGGCGCCGGGGCGACGTGAGACTGGCCGTTCTGCTGACCTGCTCGGCTGGTCCCCGTCAGCGGCCGATCGCGTAGCCCTGCGCGCCCCGGGGGTTGGCCGCCGCCCTGAGCACCCGGCCCTCCCGGGCCACCGCGCTGAGCCGGCCGAGCGTCCACGGGCCCGACAGCGTCAGCCGGTGGCCACGTTCGCGCAGCTCGGCCAGCACCCCGGCCGGCAGCCGGTCCTCGACCACCAGCTCACCCGGATGGGCATCGCGCGGGTAGAACGAGGACGGGAAGTGGTTGGTGTGGAACATCGGGGCGTCGATCACCGCTTGCAGGTCCGCTCCGTCGCCGGCGCGGACCAGGGCGGTGAAGAACGCCAGCTGCCACTGGTCCTGCTGGTCACCACCGGGCGTGCCGAAGGCCAGCCACGGCTCGCCGTCGCGCAGCGCCAGCGACGGCGACAGGGTCGTCCGCGGCCTGACGCCCGGCCGCAGCGAGTTCGGCAGGTCCGGCTCCAGGTAGAACATCTGGGCCCGGGTGCCCAGCGGGAAACCCAGCGCCGCGATCACCGGCGAGCTCTGCAGCCAGCCGCCGCTGGGGGTTGCCGAGACCAGGTTGCCCCACCGGTCGGCGACGTCCAGGTGGCAGGTGTCGCCCCGGTTCTCGCCGAGCGGCCCGGGCTGGGGGTCGCTGCTGGCCATGGTCGGCTCGCCGATCCCGGGCGACGGGCTGCCGGCCTCGGGCAAGGCAGCCAGCCGCGGTGGCCGGCCATCCGGTGAGCCCGGGCGCAGGTCCAGGGAAGCCTGCTCGCCGACCTGGGCGGCCCGGACGGTGGCGTACTCGGGCGAGAGCAGGGCAGCCAGCGGGAGATCGCTGGCCACCGGGTCGCCGTACCAGGCCTCCCGGTCGGCGTAGCCCAGCTTGGCGGCCTCGGTGATCAGGTGGATCCACCGTCCGGACAGCGGATCCTCGCCCTGCAGGCCGAGCTCGTCCAGCATCCGCAGCTGCTGCCCCACCACCGGTCCCTGACCCCACGGGCCGGTCTTGAGCACCTGGTAGCGCCCGGCGTACGGCGTGCTGACCGGCTCCTCGACGGTGGGTTGCCAGCGGGCCAGGTCCTCGGCGGTGAGCAGGCCGGCATGGTCGCGGCCGGAGGTGTCGCGCCAGGCCTGCCGGCAGAACGACTCGATCTCCTCGGCGACGAACCCGCGGTACCAGGCATCGCGAGCGGCCGCGATCCGCTGCTCGCGGGTGCTGCCGGAGGCGTGCTGGAGGATGCGCCGGTAGGTGGCGGCGATGGCCGGGCTGCGCCACCAGCTGCCCGGCGCGGGTGGGGCGCCGCCGTCCAGCCAGGCGGCGGCCGAGGGCTGCCAGTGCTCGGTGAACAGCGCGCCGACCGCGCCGATCGTCCGGCTGATCGACGGCAGCACCGGAAAGCCGTCCTCGGCGTAGTGCAGCGCGAACGCCAGCACGTCGGCCAGCTCCCAGGTCCCCCAGCGCTCCAGCATCGCCGTCCAGGCGCCGAACGCCCCCGGGACGGTCGCAGCCAGCGGGCCGCTGCCCGGCACCAGGGTCAGTCCCAGGTCGCTGAAGTACCGCAGCGAGGCCGCAGCGGGCGAGGGCCCCTGGCCGCAGACCACGTGCGCGCGACCGTCGGCGGCGCTCCACAGGACGACCGGCAGGTCGCCACCCGGGCCGTTGAGGTGCGGCTCGACGATCTGCAGGACGAAGCCGCCGGCGACCGCGGCGTCGAAGGCGTTGCCGCCGCGCTCGAGCACGCTCATGCCGGCGGCCGAGGCCAGCCAATGGGTGCTGGCGATCATGCCGAAACTGCCGCGCAGCTCGGGGCGGGTGGTCATCACCGCACCAGTCCTATCACGTGCCGGTCGGCGCCGGCGATCAGCTGACCAGGGGGAAACGCAACCGCTGCCGATAGCCTGTCCCGATGACCGACGCGGACGTGATTGTCATCGGAGCCGGCCTCGCGGGACTGGTGGCCACCGCGGAACTCGCCGACGCCGGGCGGCGGGTCATCCTGCTCGACCAGGAGCCCGAGCAGTCCCTGGGCGGGCAGGCGTTCTGGTCCTTCGGCGGGCTGTTCCTGGTGAACTCCCCGGAGCAGCGCCGGCTTCGGATCCGCGACTCGCACGAGCTGGCCATGCAGGACTGGCTGGGCACCGCCGGCTTCGACCGGCCCGAGGACCACTGGCCGCGCCGCTGGGCGCAGGCCTACGTCGACTTCGCCGCCGGCGAGAAGCGGTCATGGCTGCACGATCAGGGAGTGCGGTTCTTCCCGGTGGTCGGCTGGGCCGAGCGCGGGGGTTATCTGGCCACCGGGCACGGCAACTCGGTGCCCCGGTTCCACGTCACCTGGGGCACCGGGCCGGGGGTGCTGGAGCCGTTTCTCCGGCGGGTCCGGCAGGCCGAGGCCGACGGCCTGGTGACGATCAGGTTCCGGCACCGGGTGGACGGGCT
>NZ_DASVSG010000142.1:0-23357 GCF_036388195.1 Jatrophihabitans sp.
CGCGGTCGTCGGGGTGCCCGAGATCAACCCGGTCGAGGCGTTGATGCTCAGCCCGGCCGGCAGGCCGGTCGCCGTCCAGGTGTACGGAGCGGTGCCGCCACTGGCCGACATCTGCTGGCTGGTCGCAGTACCCACCGTCCCGGTCTTCGAACCCGGGTTGGCCACCACCACGCTGCTGGTGGTGCCGACCGCGAGGTTCCACAGCGCGTACGCCGCGGCGTCGCCGGCACGGTTCAGCACCGTGGTGTTGACGTTGCTCGGGTAGGTGTCGCAGGACCGGTGGTAGCAGGGGTCGTAGGAGGCGCCGGCGGTGCCGCCCCACTTGGTGGCCTGCGCGGAGGTCTTGGTCGCGCTGGCGCCGGCGGCGATGCCGCTGGTCTGGATGCCGGCGGCGTTGAACGACGCGTCATCCGAACGCCCCGCGCCCTCGGTGTTCTCCTCGGTCTGCACCCCGATCGAGTCGTAGTAGGCCTTCACGATCTGCCCGGTCGCGCTGGTGATCCGGTTGATGAAGTAGCCAGCGTTGGTCGAGGCGACCATGTCGAAGTTCAGATAGTTCTTGATCTTGGTCCGCTCGGTGCTGGGCAGCGAGTTGACGTAGAACTCCGAGCCGTTGAGCCCCTGCTCCTCATCGGTCCACCAGCCGAAGCGCACCTTCTTGGCCAGCGTCGGGTTCTGCGCGGCCAGCGTCAGCGCCACCTCCAGCAGCATCGAGGAGCCCGAGGCGTTGTCATTGGCCCCGGGGCCGGCGCTCACGCTGTCCAGGTGCGCGCCCATCATGACCACCTGGTTGGGGTCACCGCCGCCGTTCGGCCAGTTGGCGATCACGTTCGGGCCCGCGTTGAGGGTGCAGCCCGAGGTGCACGGCTGCTTGACCACCGAGTAGCCGGCCGCGACCAGCTTGTCGTAGACGTAGGTCACCGAGGCCGTGTAGCCCGCACTGGTCGACCGGCGGTTGCCGCCGTTGTTGCTGGCGATCGTCTGGAACTGAGAGAGGTGGCCCTGCATGTTGGTCAGCGAGATGTCCGGTGCGGCCAGCGCGGCAGCGCCCTGGGCTGCCGTGGTGGGCAGCGCCAGGACGGCGGTGCCGGCAAGAGCCAGCGCCACCATGCCGCGCAAGATCGAGTTACTTCTCAACGACTACTCCTCGGGGTACGGGGGATGCGCAGCGCCCTGGGAGGCGCGCGGTGCCGGGATCGCCGGCCACGCCTGAGAATAGGGGGACAGCTGGCCCCTTGTGAATAGCGTGTGTAATGGATGAGACGCCAGGAGAGTTCTGCGACTGGCGGGGCACCGCAACCGATCCGGCACTCACCAAGATCCGCTCGCTACCGCGCGGGATTAGCGTTCTGGCCACGGAGTGAGGCGCTCACGAGCGAGGCGCCGAGTCGGTCCGAGCTGGGTTGGACGCCGACCGGGAAGTAAGCCGACAGGGAAGTCACCGGAGTAGGCACGCCGAGAGATAAGCGCCGACAGAATACTCGTTAGGGTCATCAAAGACAATCGTCGCAATTCCCCCTCGGAGGTTCTTATGGAAAGCCGTTGCCCCTATGTCCTGGACACCACCGGAAGGGATGTGCACGCCGAGGGCGAACGTCTGCGTGAGCAGGGGCAGATCGCCCGGGTGGAGCTGCCCCAGGGTGTCATGGGATGGACGGTCGTCGGCCACGAGCTGGCCATGGAGCTGCTGACTGACCCGCGGGTGTCGAAGAACCCCCGTCAGCACTGGCCGGCCTACATCAGCGGCGAGATCGGCCAGGACTGGCCACTGGCCAGCTGGCCTGCCATGGAGAACATGACGACCGCCTACGGCGAGGACCACACCCGCCTGCGCCGCCCGGTGGTCAAGGCCTTCACGCCACGCCGGATCCGCGCGATGCAGCCCTACATCGAGAAGACGGTGGCGAGCCTGCTCGACGACCTGGCGGCCACTGCGCCCGGTGAGGTGGTGGACCTGAAGAAGCACTTCGCCTACCGGCTGCCCGCGTCCATCATCTGCGACCTGTTCGGCATTCCCGAGGAGGCCCGGGCCGAGGTCCTGCGCGGCGGTGAGGTCACCACCGACTCCTCGATCACCCCGGAAGAGGCGGCCGCGAACGTCCAGATGTGGACCAAGCAGTTCGCCCAGTTCATCGAGGCGAAGCGGCAGTTCCCGGGAGACGACCTCACCAGCGACCTGATCGCCGACACCGAGAGCGGCCTGACGGACTCCGAACTGATCGGCACGCTGTTCGTGGCGCTCGGGGCCGGCTCCGAGACCGTGATGAACCTGATCACCCACGCCGTCTTCCGGTTGCTGACCAACCCGGACCAGCGGGCGATGGTCGAGGACGGCCGGGCGAGCTGGGAGGACGTGATCGAGGAGACGCTGCGGGTGGAGTCGCCGCTGAACATGCTGCCGCTGCGGTACGCCGTCGAGGACATCGAGGTCGATGGCGTGACGATCCCCAAGGGCGACCCGATCCTGATGGGGTACGCAGCCATCGGCCGCGATCCCAACGTGCACGGTGAGACTGCCGCTGAGTGGGACATCACCCGTTCCGACAAGGAGCATCTGAGCTTCGGTCACGGCACGCACTACTGCTTCGGCGCGCCGCTGGCACGCATGGAAGCCATGATCGCGCTTCCGGCGCTGTTCAACCGGTTCCCCGACATGGCGATGGCGGTCAGCGAGGACGAGCTCGAGCCGCAGGGCACCTTCATCATGAACGGGTACAAGACGCTGCCCGTCGTGTTGAGCGCTCCGGTGGGCGCCCACGCCGCATCCTGACCACACCGGGAGAGCTCGACACCGGCTCCGATCGCATCCATGGCGGCCGGGGCCGGTGTCGTCATCTGTCAGATCAGATATCAGGCGTGCCTGTGAACGTGCCGTCGACGGCCACCATCCGGAATTCGCAGCTGTACCGCTCGTTCTCGGCGTCGCAGAGCCAGAGCTGGTCCAGGTCCGGGAGCAACTCGGTGATCCGGACGCTGCCCGCCGGATCGGCCTCGGCGGTCCGCCGGATCAGCTTGGTGAGCAGATTGACCAGGGCCAGGCTGCCGAAATCGATCGCGGTGGGCTTGTCCTCGACCGCCACGCTGACGAAACCCCGTTCCGGCAGGCCGCACCGGCGCTGCCACCGCCGGGCCTGCAGGTAGCGCGCGCCCTCGTCCGCCAGCAAGGCCCAGTCGGCGTCGGCCACCGGCAGCCGCCACGACTCCCGGCTCAGCACCAGGCGATCGATCGTCACCCGGGGTTGGTGCCCGGCGCCGGCGACCGGCCGGAACGCATTGATCACCGCACCGGACAGGAAGTCGCTGAACGTCTCCAGCAGGTCGTAGCACGCGCCGGTGCTCTCCGAGCGCACCACCAGGCCCGACGGCCCAGCCACCACCATCAGGTCGGCTGCCGCGAGCACCGGCGCCGGTGGCCACGCCGAATCGGGCCCCTCCGACCTCGACCAGTACGTCCAGTTCGGTGACAGCAGCGCCGAGGGCGGTGCACCGCGGGAGGAGACCACCAGCGAGTGCTTCGGCGGGATGGCATAGATCCTGCCCGTGGCCGCATGGTCTGCCTCCGCCCAGCCGAGCAGCCGGTCGGGGTCGGGATGCTGCTCGACGAACAGCCTGCCTTCCAGCGTGTTCACCGACATGTGCAGCTCGCCCAGCACCAGCAGGAAGTTCCCGGCGGCCACCGCCTCGATGCCGGACGCGGCCAGCATCACGTCCGGGCTGGCATGGATGGCCGTGCTCCAGGCCGGCTCGTCGCCCACCGCGAAGGCGTGCGCGGCCCGGGCCGAGATGTTCTCGCAGCTGACCTGGTGCCGGGCCACGCCGGCCGGGATCGCCAGCACCTCCTGCCAGCGCTGCTGGAAGTCCCGCAGGACCGTCTCGATCGGCTCGGGCAGGCCACGGCCCGCGGCGTACAGCCGCGGCGCGGCAAGCGTGAGCAGGCGCGCCAGCGGCAGGGCGGCCGCTCCGGTGCGCTGGATTTCTTCCTGGTACAGCTGGGTGAACACCTCCCGGTACCGCTGGGCGATCTGCCGCAGCAGCCAGCGCGCGCTGTCCAGCACGATCCCCAGCGGCTCGCCCAGCGCGTCCAGCACCACCGCGCCCATCTCGATCCGGACGTCCCGGACGGCGTCCTGGTAGACCAGGGTGCGCCCGGCGTAGCTGCGCCCCGACCGCCGGGTGCCGGCCTGCCCGGTGTGCTGGACGAACAGCGCGCGCAGTGCCTCCGTCGCCGTCAGCACGTCCCCCGCGCTGCCCGAGGCGGCAGCAACCGCATCCCGGGCGGCGACCAGCTCGGCCAGCGGTTGCAAGGCGGCGTCCCGGACCCGCTGGTCGCCGATCAGGCCCAGCTGGCCGGCCAGGACGCGCTCGGGCCGGGCGGCGATCGGCCCGTACGGCGCCAGCGTGAGCACCCCGAGCTGATCGAGTTCGGTCAGCTGTGCCAGCGCATCCTGCTCGCCGGCCGCCTCGCCCAGCAGCTCGCCCACCGTCCGGCTGCCATCGGCGGCGGCGAACAGCTGCGCCTGCAGCGGCGACAGTGGGCGGATTGTCCCGTCCGGATAGCGGATGGCGCCGCCGGCCAGCACCAGGGCAGTGTCGCGGCGCGGCCGCAACCACTCGAGGACACCGGGCAGGCCGGCGATGGCTTCGGCCAGCTCGTCGATGCCCCAGCTCTCGAAGTAGGTGGCGCGGTCGCGCACCAGCTGAGCACCCGGCACGACCGAGAGGGCCGGCTCATCCCAGGTCGCCCGGGCCCAGCCGACCGGGCCGAAGAAACCGATGGTCTCGTTCTTCAGGGCATAGCGCTGCAGGTAGCTGGCCACCGCATGCTGGTGGTCGCGGCCACGGCTGTTGCGCGGCTCGCCACCGACCACCTTGTCCAGGCAGGTAGGGATCAGCGCCGGATTCTGCCAGGCGATCGCCTCCCGGAAACGCGGGTCCGCGGCGGTCGCCCGCACCGCCTCCGACAGCCGCTGGACGGCGGCGGCGTAGACCTCCCGGTACCGGTCCTCGGCCGCGTCGGCAGCCGCGTCGGCTGCCTCTGCCAGCTCAGGATCGCGCAGCGACAGCACCAGCCGGGCGGGAAAACCGGCGCCGCGCACCGCGACGTCCGGCCAGATGCTCCAGGCAGAGCCGCCCAGCCGGACCCGGTCCGGCGCGGTCACCGGACCAGTCACCGGACCACAGAAGAGATCGACCCAGGCACGTCGGCCAACCTACCTGCCCGGGCCGCCCGGCCGCAGCGAAAGCGATGGGAGGATCCGCTGCGACACAAGTACGATCGCGCGAATGAGCGAGCCGCCGGCCACCGCGCCCTCCGCTGAGCAGGGCGAGCCCTTCGAGCAACCGGGCCGGCTGCCGGCCTGGCTGCCGGCGGTGCTCGCGACCTTGTACGACGGCTACGCCGGCCACGACCCGCAGGCCGCATCCGGATGGGCGCGCCGTCTCGCCGACCTGCTCAGCGCGCCGGGCGCTTCCCTGCCGTTCAGCGTGGTGCACGACTGGCAGGTGCGCACCGTGCTGCCGATGCTGGCCGACGCCGGGCTGGGCGAGGCGGACGGGCTGCGGCAACTGCATGCCCGGGCGGCGGCCGGCGAGCAGGTCCGCGAGGCGGACTGGCGCGCGGCGCTCGAGCCGGCGCTGCACCAGCTGTACCGGCATGCCTACGGCTACGCGGAGGCCTACGCGAGCGCGCACGCCAGTGCCAGCGCCTACGCCCAGGCCAACAACTTCAGCGAGCAGGGCGCGGTGTCCTTCGCCGACTCCTACGCCGCGACGAGCACCGACTCCAACCGCAGGTCCTTCGCCGAGTCCAACGCGGTGGCCAACGCCGCGGTGCTCGCGACGGCCTACGCCTCGGGCGATCCGCAGGACTACGCCGAGGCCTATCCATTCGCCCTGGCGCGAGCCTGCGCGCAGGCCTGGGCGAACGCCGCCGGCCGCACCGAAGCGCAGCCAGCCGACCAGGACCGGCTTCGCCGGCTGGCCTACACGCGGCTGGCCGAGGGCCTGGCCGACAGCTGCGCTGCC
Organism: Jatrophihabitans sp.; assembly: GCF_036388195.1. Lineage (GTDB taxonomy): Bacteria > Actinomycetota > Actinomycetes > Mycobacteriales > Jatrophihabitantaceae > Jatrophihabitans_A. Next base: position 6,025 of record NZ_DASVSG010000142.1, read on the forward strand.
CGGATCGGCTGACGAAGAACGGGTTGACCGGCGAATCGACTGACGGAACAGCCCGGCTCGGTTAGGGTGCTTTCGCTGCACACATCAACAGGCACGGATGAAACGCGGCTGGGCAGCGCCACCTCGGCGCCGGAAGGAAATGCGTTGGGCACCAACACCTGCACCAGTCGTCGCGGTGAGCCGGCATGACCGACACCATCGTCCTCGGCCTGAACACCTCGCATGACGCCGCCGCCTGCCTGCTGATCAACGGCGAACTCGTGACGGCGGTGTGCGAGGAGCGGCTCAGCCGGGTCAAGTATCACGAGGGTTTTCCGCACCTGGCCGTCCGGTACTGCCTGGATGCGGCTGGCTTGCCCGATGTGAACGCGGTCGACTGCATCGTGGTCAACCAGTTGGCCGAGTGCGACTACGACACCGACCTGCTGGCCGGCGGCTACACCGGGCGGCTGATCACCAACCCGTCACACCACCTGCTGCACGCCTACTACGCCTGGGTGGGCTCGGGCTACCCCGAGGCTGCGGTGCTGATCCTGGACGGCAGCGGCTACTGCTACGGCGAGTACCACCGCCGCGGCCGGACCGACCTCGGCCCGGCGCCGGAGTTCTCCGAGATGGAGGAGGCCGAGTCGCTCTACCGGATCGGCTCCGGCCAGCTGACGGTGGTGTCCAAGCGGTGGGCGCTCTGGCATGCCAGCCGGCCGTTCTTCCGGTTCGCCAGCCTCGGACACATGTACTCGATGGCCTCGCAGTACATCTTCGGCTCCTTCAAGCACGCCGGGAAGACCATGGGACTGGCCGCCTACGGCGATGCCAGCGCCTTTCCAGACCCGATCGTCGACCTGTCCGGTCCGGAGATGGACATCGACACGCTCTGGATCACCCGGCTGCCCCCGCGCTCGGCGCTGCCGGCCGAGCAGGACGAGGTGTGCCGCAACATCGCCGCCAAGGTGCAGGCCGAACTGGAACGGGCGATCCTGCACCTGGCCGAGGACCTGCACCGGCGGACGGGGGAGACCCGGCTCGCGGTCAGCGGCGGTGTCGGCCTCAACAGCGTCACCAACGGCCGGTTGCTGCGCGAGTCCAGCTTCACCGAGCTGTTCATCACGCCGGCCGCCAGTGACGCTGGGGTGGCCATCGGCGCAGCGCTCTACGGGCACCACGAGCTGACCGGCTCGGTGCCGAGCTGGGACTACCGGCACGACTACCACGGCCGGGTGTACCGCCCGGACGAGGTGGATGCCGCCCTGGCCGAGCGCGCCGACCTGGTCAGCTGGGAGGACGTCGACGACCGGGTGCCGGAGCTGGCAGCGAGGGACGTCGCGGCCGGTTCGGTGGTGGGCTGGTTCGACCTGGGCAGCGAGTTCGGGCCGCGCTCGCTGGGGCACCGCAGCATCATCTGCGACCCCCGGGTGCCCGGCATGAAGGACTACCTCAACGCGCACGTGAAGTTCCGCGAGCCGTTCCGGCCCTATGCCGCCTCGGTGCTGGCCGAACATGCCAGCGAGTACTTCGACATCGACGTCGACGACCCGTTCATGCTGATCGTGGCCCAGGTCCGCGACCGGTACACCCAGCTCGTCCCGAGCATCGTCCACGCCGACGGGACCTGCCGGATCCAGTCGGTGGCGCCGGATCACCAGGGCCAGTTCCGGGCGCTGATCGAGGCGTTCTACGACCTGACCGGCCTGCCGCTGGTGCTCAACACCTCGTTCAACATCCGCGGCGAGCCGATCGTCGAGACCCCGGCCGACGCGCTGGAATGCTTCCTGGCCAGCAACTTCGACGTGCTGTACCTGCAGGGCCGGCGGGTCAGCAAGGTCCGTGCGGCCGACACCGCCGACCGGGCCGGGCTGGTGCCGGTGCTGTCGCCGAACCTGACCCTGGAGACAGAGGTGCCGACCAGCGGGGGCGCGGTCGGGCAGGCCCGGCAACTGGTCCGGACCCGGACCGGCCATCGCAGCCCGCTGGATCGCACCGAGTTCGGCTTGCTCGCGCAGGTGGACCGGCGGCGCACCGTGGCCGACATCGCCCGGCTTGCCGGGGTGCCCACCACAGAAGCCATCGTCGCCTTCGAGCGGCTGCAGAACCGGGGGCTGGTCGCCTTCGGACTGCACGGCGCCTGGCAGCAACAGCCGGCCAGGACGGTTCTGCAGGCCGAGGACTCCCAGCCACTGGCCTGAGCGCAGCCTGGGATTGCCAGGCGTGGACCGGAGTTCAGGCGGTGGGACGGGTGCCGTTGATCGTCACCCGCTGGCCGTACCGGGCATGTGGGTAGTAGTCCCAGATCGCGTGGTGCTGGGTGCACCGGTTGTCCCAGAACACCAGGGTGTTGGGGGTCCAGCGCACCCGGCAGCTCAGCAGCGGCTTGGTGGCGACCAGGCCGAACAGCAGGTCCAGCAGCGCCCTGCTCTCCTCGGCCGACAGCTGCACGATGTGCGTGGTGAAGCCGGGATTGACGAACAGCAGCTTGCGGCCGGTCTCGGGATGGCGGGGCGCCACCGGGTGCTCGCTCTTGGGGATGACGAAGTCCGCCGGCGGCTGGTATCCCTTCCAGGGCACCAGCCCGTCGTGCACCGCGGTCAGGCCGTCCAGGAAGCCCTGCATGGTCGGCGAGAGCATCTCGTAGGCCAGGTGCATGTTGGCGAACATGGTGTCGCCGCCGCTGCCGATGGCCGGTGGCTTGGTCATGTAGAGCATCGATCCCAGCGACGGCTCGGCATCGGCGGTGCCGTCGGTGTGCCAGTCGTTGCCGTCGACGAAGGTGGAGTTCTGGTCGGCCTTGATGTCCAGGATCTCCGGGTCCCGGTCGTCGCCCTCGGCGCGCTGTTGCCTTCGCAGCTCGCCGAAGCAGCGGGCGAACCGCTTGTGATCCTCCGGGCTCAGCTGCTGATCGCGGAACACCAGCACGTGATGGGTCAGGAAGGCGTGCTTGAGCTCCGCGACCTGCTCCTCGGACAGCTTCTGGGACAGGTCGATGCCCGACACCTCGGCGCCGATCACCGGTGTCAGGGATTGCACCGATATCTGCTGGTAATTCTCCGGCGGGCGGGTGGTCAACCGCTCCGCCGCGGCGCGGGTGAACTGGTCCATGGCTCAACAGTCCCTTCGGGTCGTCAGTCGAGGGTCGGGCAGGCGCCAGGTCATAGCCCGCGGTCCAGCAGCTCGGTGAGGATGAGCCGGCCGAAGGCCAGGTTGCCGTGGATCGGGTCGTTGGCCTCGCACAGCTCCGGTCGCTGGAATCCGCTGGCGTCGGTCACCCGGGCGCGCAGGTCCACCAGCTCCACGCCGAGCGCGGTCAGGGCGCGCACCATGGTGTCCTGCGCGGCCAGGAACACCTGCGGGTCCGCCATCGCCGGCACCCGTTGCGGGGGCAGCACCGCGAGCACCCGCAGCCCGAGCTCGCCGGCGTGGCGGTAGAAGGCCAGCGCGTCGCGGGCCATCACCCGGACGATCCCGTCGAAGAGCCGGCTGGTCAGGAACCCGGGCGGGAAGTCGCCGTCCGCTGACCGGTAGAGCTGCCAGTTCTCGGTGGTGGCGAAGGTGTGCACGTTGAAGCCGAAGGTGGAGATCACCGGGACGTCGAGCTGGCCGAGGGCGGCCACCCCGAGCTCGTCCAGGAAGCCCTGGTAGTAGGCCTGCGCCTCGGTGTCGCGGAAGGCGACGTCGTCGGCGCGCAGCTCGAGGAAGCCTGCGTTGAAGTCGCGCCCCGAGCCGATCGGCCCGCCGCTGAAGGCGATTCCGGCCGCCTTCGCCGCCCGGCCGATCGGGGCGGCGTGCGAATCGCCGAGCAGCAGGAACCTAGCGGGCGTTGTAGTAGTCGAGAACTGCGTCGTCACAGAGGAGGTCCGCCTCCTTCCCGCTGTCGGCGCGGTCGGGGCCCGCCTGGTGGCCCGCTGGCTGGCTCGCGGACTGGCTCGCTGTCTGGCTCGCGGACTGGCGGCTGAGCGCGGCGGTGAACCGGCGCATCACGAACTCCACGCCCTCCGGCGTGACGTCGCGCAGGTTCGGCTCGTAGAACGCGCCCCGGAACGGCACGCCGGTGATGATCTCGTAGGCCGGGAAGTAATCGATCTGCTCGTGCTCCTGCGCGAGCTGGCCGGCCACCGCGCGCAGCACCGACTTGGAATAGGTATTGGCGGTCAGGGCATGCTCGCCGGTGGCCGTCGCGGTGAGCCCCACCGGCGAGACCGTCAGCAGCACCCGCAGTCCCGGGTTGACCGACCGGGCGAGGTCGACCGCGGCCAGGACGTCCTGCTGTACCTGGGCGAAGGCGTGATTGCGGAACTCGTGCCGGTCGGGATCGAACACGCCGCGCACCGTGCCGGGGCAGACCGGGTACACCACGCCGTCGCGGCGGTCATGCCAGGCCTCGGTCAGCCCGAGGGTGAACACCAGGCAGCTGGCATCGGCCACGGCGGCGCGGATGGCGGCCAGGGTCGTCCGCCGCGCGGCCAGCATCGCCTCGGCCGAGTCATAGCCGGCCGGCTCCACGGACGGGCGGAACGGGTCGAAGTGCCGGCCGTCCTCGACCCAGCTCTCTTCGCCGGGCACCTCCGCGCCGGTGGCCCAGCCGAGCCATTGACGCAGCATCGCCGCGGTGTAGATGTTGCCGGTGCGGAAGGAGAACACCCCGTACTGGCGGGCCGCGCGCTCGGCGGCGGTCAGTCCCGGCGGCGCGGGTTCGGCGTCGCGCCAGTTCATCCCCAGCTCCAGCAGGGTGCGCCCGATGTGGCGGGCGAAGCACGACCCCGCGGTGAGGATGGGATCGTCCTGGCCGAGGTCGAACTTCGGCGTCCACAGGTCGTCGATGGCCAGCATCTCCGGCTCGGCCACCGCCGTGCGCCAGAACGAGCGGGCCGGCAGGGACTGATAGGGATTCACGACGGTCCTGCCCCGGAAGCCGGTTGCGCTGCCTGGGCCGCGGTCTCGGCGAGCAGCGCGGTGATGCTCTGCTGATGGGGATAGAGGAAGAAGTGGTCACCGGGGTAGCAGTGCTGCTGCACCGGCTGGCTGGTCTCCCAGGACCAGCCGGTGGCCCGGTCGTGCTCGACGTGCGGGTCCGCGTCACCGACCAGCAGGTGGATCGGCAGGTCCAGCGGCGGCTCGGCACGGTAGCGGTAGCACTCGTCCAGGGCGAAGTCGGCGCGCAGGCCGGGCAGCAACAGCCCCATCATCTCCCGGTCGTCCAGCATCTCCGGCGCGGTGCCGTTGTAGTCGCGCAGCGCCTCGATCAGCTCCGGGTCGTCGAGCTCGTGCAGGCGGCGGCGCACCAGGCGGGTCCGGGGCCCCTCGGCGCCGGACACCCACAGGCTCACCGGTCCGGGCCGGCCGGCCCGACGCAGCTGGCGGGCGACCTCGAAGGCGACCAGCGCGCCCAGGCTGTGGCCGAAGAGGACGAACGGCCGGTCGGCCAGGCTGGCCACGGCCCGGGTCAGCCGGGCGACCAGCTCGTCCATGTCGGTCATCGGCGGCTCGAACAGCCGGACGCCACGGCCGGGCAGCTGGGCGACCCGCAGCTCCAGCCGCGGCCCGAGCAGCTCCTGCCAGGGCAGGAAGGCGCTGGCGTTGCCGCCGGCGAACGGAAAGAGGAACAGCCGGACGGCGCCGGCCGGGTTGGCGCCGGCGGTGAACCAGTTCTCGAGGTCGTCGGTGTCCACTTCGGTGATCCTCTCCCTGCTAGCAGTTCTCGTACACCGGCAGCGAGGCGGCGCCGATGGCCTCGGCGATGGCCTGGGCCACCGGCGGCCGGACGATGCCATCATGGGTGGTGTCGACGCTGTGGCAGCCGGCCAGCCCCGGCAGCAGCGCCTGCCAGAGCTGCCGTCGCTGCGCCACCGAGCCGTGCTCGGGCAGCCCCGGCACCGGACGGCCAGCCAGCCACAGCTCGACCAGGGTCCCGGCCAGCGGCGGCAACTGGTAACCGGCCATGCTGGCCAGATTCGCCCGGCAGCAGCGGGCCAGCCGCTCGGCGTAGGCAGCCGCCTCGGAGCCGGCCGCGGGCCGTTCGGCCACGCCGGCCTGCTCGAGCTCCAGCGCGAACACCGTCCGCAGCTGCTGCTCGTCATAGGTCTGCAGCGCCGCGCCGCTGCCCGGCGGCGGGTCGAGCAGGTAGAGCCCGGCCACCGGCTGCCCGGCGTCCTCGCTCTCGGCGGCCATCGCCAGCGCGACCCAGGCGCCGAAGGACCAGCCGGCCAGCCGCCAGCGCCACTCGGCCCGCGGGAACCGCGCCCGCAGCGCCTCGTGGTAGCGCCGGGCCCGCTCGGCCAGCGACCACGGCTCCAGCTCGGGCCGGTACAGCGCCGGGTCGGCGATCAGGCACACGGTCAGCCGCGGGTCCAGCGCCGAGACCAGCGACCGGTAGGCTTGGATGTCGCCGCCGACCGGGTGGATCAGGCACAGCAGGTCGCTGCCGGCGCCGTCCTGCCAGACGTCCAGGCGCACCAGCTCGGTGGCGTGCGGACCGCTGCCGTTGGAGGTGTGGGCCGGCGCCGGGTAGCCGCCGGTCGTGCCGGTGATCGCCTCGTACTCGGCCAGCACCTCCGCCAGGCTCGCCCGGTGGCTCAACCGGGCGAGCTCGATGTCGACGCCGAAGCGCTGCTTCACCTCACCGATCAGGTCCAGCAGGACGAGGGAATCGGCGCCCAGGTCATACAGCGACGCGGCCGGGTCGAGCCGGTCCACGCCGAGCCAGTGGCACAGGCAGTCCGTCAGCTGCTCGGCGACCGAGCTGGTCGCCGTCACCTCGGCCGGCAGCATCGTCTCCGCCGGCGGCGTCTCGTCCGGCGCCCGGTCGGCTGCCCGGGTGGACGCCGCGTAGAAGCTGCCGGCCTGGTCCAGGGGGATGGTGCTGACCAGCAGCTGCGGCAGCTGCAGCCGCAGCGCCCGGTCGAACACCCGCTGGCCCTCGGCCACCCGCAGCCCGACGGCCAGGTGCGCCTGGTGCCGGGCGTCGGTGCGCAGCGCCTGCTGTGCCGCCTGCGCCATCCCGACCTCGCTCCAGATGTCCCAGTCGATGCCCAGCCGCACGGTGCTCTCGGCGATGCTGCTCCGGTGCCAGGCGAAGCCGTCGAGCAGGCCGTTGGCGGCGGCATAGTCGAGCTGGCCGATGCCACCGAACAGCGTCGACATCGAGGAGCAGTAGGCGGCGAACGTCGGCTGGTAGCGCTGGATCAGGCGCTCCACCAGCAGGCAGCCGTGCAGCTTGGCAGCTCTGGCCGCCCGCATCGCGGCAACGTCCCGGCGGGCGATCAAGGCGCCGGCGGCCGTCCCGGCGGCGTGCACCACCCCGTCCAGCCGGGCCAGCAGCGGCTTCAGCCGGGCGAACACGGCAGCCGGCTCCTCGGCCAGGTCCGCCTCGACCAGCTCGATCCGGTCGGCCCACTGCGCGAACTCCGCGGGCAGGGACGTCCGACGGGCCAGCAGGACCACCCGGCAGTCGGCCTGGGCCAGCAGCCAGGCCGCGATGCTGCTGCCGATACCGCCGGTGCCACCGAGAACCAGGTAGACCCCGCCGTCCACCAGCAGCTCGCCGGTGGCCGGGGCCGGCTGGTCCGGCGCGGTGACCGGCAGCACGGCCGGCTGCCACCAGTAGCCCTGCCGGAGCGCGAGCCGGCGCGGGCCGGTCCCGGCATCGTTCTGGTGGCCGGCCAGCAGGCCAGCCACTAGCGCTGCCCAGTCGCTGAACTCGGGACCGGGCAGGTCCAGCCAGCGCCCGTCGATCCCGGATTCCTGCGGCGCCACCTCGCACGGACCGGCGAGCAGCCCGAACTCCGGCCGCGCCACGTTGCCGTCGACCGGCTGGCCCTGGTACGACAGCCACCAGGGCCGCAGGCCGGTCGCCGCCGGCAGGCCGTCCACCGCCTGCAGCAGGGCTGCGGGAGTGTCCAGGCAGGCCCAGCCGGCGCGGTCGAGCGCGTCGGCGCTCACCGGACCGGCCACCGCCAGGGGCAGCGCGTGCAGCCAGTCGATTCCGTCCTGGCCGGGAAGGTCCAGCTCCTTCAGCAGCTCCACCAGCGATGCCGGGTCACCCGGGTCGACCTGGTAGGCGTCCTCGGCCAGCTTGCCGAACGCGTGCCCGGCGCTGACCCGGACCACCTGGGAGTAGACCGCCTGGAAGGGCCGCATCGCCTCGGCGGCCACCGGCTCGGCCGTCATCACGACCAGCAGCCGGGACATCGGCGCTACGGGGGTGGCAGCGGCCCGGCGCCACCGAACCCACTGCGGCTGATGCAGCCAGGACTGCTCGGGCAGCCGGTCGGCAGCCGACGGCAGGACTGGCGCCGCGAGTTCCGGTGCGGGGTGGCCGTTGCGCTGAACGGCGTGTGCGGCTGCTGCGGCTGATGCGACTGGTGCGGCTTGCACGGATTGTCCGGCTTCCAGGGCGCGTTCGAAGTCGAAATCGGCAAGCTCGAACGACGGCGGCGGGAAGTCCCACGGCGGCTGCGCCGGCCCGGCCGGCCAGCAGACCGGCTCGCCGCGCAGCCACCCGGCGGCCAGCGCCTCGATCCGCTCGACGTCGGCCGGCTGGCTGCTGGCTGGTCCGCCATCGGCCGGAACGCTGGCCGCAGGTGGGTCGGCGTCCCCGCCGGAGGTCACCAGAACACCCTCGGCCGAGCGGAGCCAGGCCACCGCGCGGGCGACGTCCGGGCAGTGCGCCGCGATCCGCCAGCGGCGCGCCGGCCGGCCTGCCTGCAGATGCCGCAGCACCTGGTCGTAGCCGTCGGGATGCTCGGTGAGGTAGCCGGCGATCCGGTCGGCGTCGGCGCGCAGGGCGGCGGCGCTGCTGCTCGACAGCATCAGCAGCCGCGACGCGGGAGGGGCAGCCGGCTGCGCGGAGGGGACCGGCGCGTTGGCCTCGACCAGTAGGTGGCTGTTGGTGCCCCCGATCCCGAAGCTGCTGACCGCCGCCAGCCGGGGCCGGTCCGCGGGCCAGGGCAGCGCCTCGGTCGGGATGTAGAACGGCGCCGGGTCCGTCCCCAGCTCCGGATTGAGCCGGTGGAAGTCCACATTCGGCGGGATCACGCCGTGGTACACGGCCAGCGTCGCGCGGATCAGCCCGACCACGCCGGCCGCGGCGCCGAGATGACCGATCTGGCTCTTCACCGAGGCCAGCGCGCAGTGCCCGGACTCCGAGAGCCCGTAGGCCTGCCGCAGCGCATCGACCTCGACGGGATCTCCCAGCCGGGTGCCGGTGCCGTGCGCCTCGACGTAGCCCAGCTCCGCGCTGGCGCGCCCGCTGCGCCGAAGCGCCGCCTGGATCACCTCGCGCTGGCCGGCCAGCGAGGGCGCTGAGTAGCTGAGCTTGGCCGACCCGTCGTTGTTGACCGCCGAGCCGGTGATCACCGAGTAGACGGTGTCCCCGTCGGCCAGTGCCCGCCGCAGCGGCTTGAGCACCACCACGCCGACCCCGCTGCCGCCGATGGTGCCGGTGGCGTCGTCGCTGAACGGCCGGCAATGGCCGTCGACGGAGAAGATGTGCTGCGGCCGGTACCGGTAGCCCCGGCTCAGCGTGGGGTCGACGAGCACCCCGCCGGCCAGCATCACGTCGCTGTCGCCCTGGCGCAGCATCCCGGCGGCGATGTGCACGCCCAGCAGCGAGCTGGAGCACGCGGACTGCACGGTGAAGGCCGGCCCGGTCAGGCCGAGGTGGTAGGCGACCTTGGTGGCCAGGAAGTCCTTGTCGTGGTGCAGGGCCAGCTGGAAGCCGTCCGGCAGCTGCGCCGGGTCGCCCTCGCGGAGCAGGGACTGGAAGTAGGTGTTCTCGCCGCAGCTTGCCACCAGGCCCACCCGGTGCGGGGCCGAGCCGGCGATGCCGGCATGCGCCAGCGCCTGGACGCAGCTCATCAGCAGGTGGCGCTGCTGCGGATCCATCAGCCGGGCCTCCTGCCGGCTGAGGCCGAAGTGGCCCGGATCGAAGGCCAGCAGGCCGGCCAGCTGGCTGCGGGCCCCGACCAGGCCGTCGGCCGCCTCGAAGTGCTCGATACCGCGCCGGCCGGTGCGTACCAGGTCCCAGAAGCCGGCCAGGTCGTCGGCGCCGGGCAGCCGCACCGCCATGCCGATGACCGCGATCGGCTCTGGAATCGTCTCGGGTTCCGTCCCGACCGGACGGGTCGTGGCGTGCGGGCGGTGCTGCTCGGCGGGAACGTGCTCGGTCGGGCGCTGCTCGACTGGAACGTGCTCGGCTGGAACGTGCTCGGCTGGGCGCTGCGGGGCCGGGCGCTGCTCGGCCGGCTCGCCGTCGACGAACCGGGCCAGCCGGCGGATGGTGACGTGCTCGAACAGGTCCGCGATCCGCACCGACAGCCCCAGCTCGGCGACGCAGCGCAGCTGGAAGCGCATCAGCCCCAGGCTGGAGGCGCCGGCGTCGAAGAACCGCTGGTCGGCCTCGATCGGGACGCCGACCACGTCGGAGAAGAGCGCCGCCAGCTGCGCCTCGCGCGCGGACATGCCCGCTCCGGCCACGGCCCGCGCGCTCAGCTCCTCGCCCGGAGCGCTCAGCATCCGGGCCCGGTCCAGCTTGCCGCTGGGCGTCCGGGGCAGCGCCGGCAACCGCCGGAACCGGCTGATCCGCACGTATGCCGGCAGCAGCGGCGCCAGGTGCTCGGTCAGCTCGGTCGCCGAGGGCGACTCGCCCCGGCACTGCAGGCAGGCCACCAGCTGGTCGCCGTCGCGCACCACCACCGCGGCGGCCACTGCCGGGTGCCGCAGCAGCGCGGCCTCCACCTCGCCCAGCTCCAGCCGGTGCCCGCTCACCTTGACCTGGTGGTCCTCGCGTCCCAGGAAGTGCAGCAGGCCCTGCCGGTCGAAGTGCGCGTGGTCGCCGGTGCGGAAGAAGTACCCGAGCCCGGGCAGCTCGACGAAGCGTGCCCGGTTGAGCTCGGGATCGTCCAGGTAGCAGGGCGTCACCAGCGGGCCGCCGATCAGCAGCTGGCCGGGACAGTCCGGCGGGACGACCTCGCCGGCCTCGTCGACCACCCGCAGCCAGGTGTTGGCGATCGGGCCGCCGATGGCCGGCCGGACCGGCCAGCCCGCCGGGTCGCCGTCCAGGCACCGGCTGCTGACCACGTGGGTCTCGGTGGGGCCGTAGTGGTTGAACAGCCGGGCGCCGGGCAGGCCGGAGAACCACCTGCGGATGGCATCGGTGCACAGCAGCTGCTCGCCCGCGGTGACCACCTCGCGCAGCCGGCTGGGATAGCGGCCCAGCAGCACCGCGTGCTCTGCCAGCAGCTGCAACGCGACGTAGGGCATGAAGATCCGCTCGATGCCGGCCGACTCCAGCTGGCTCAGCAGGGCGGGGGCGTCCTGGCGCCAGCCCGGGTCCACCAGGTGCAGGCAACCCCCGCCGCACAGGGTCGTGAAGACCTCCTGGAACGACACGTCGAAGGAGAGCATCGAGAACTGCTGGGTGACCGCGCCGGGCGCCAGGCCACCGTCGTCCTGCTGCCACTGCAGCAGGTTGCACAGCACCGCGTCGGGCACCTGGACGCCCTTGGGGGCGCCGGTGGACCCGGACGTGAACAGGGTGTAGAGCGGTCGCGGCCCGGCCTGCGGGGGCACCGCCGGCCCGGCCTGCGGGGGCACCGCCGGCCCGGCCGGGACGCGCAGCCGGACCGGGTGGCGGGGAAGCCGTCCGACGTCGATGGTGGCCGCGGAATCCGGCGGCAGCAGCACGCACAGCGGGTCGATCTGGCTCAGGATGTGGCGCAGCCGCTCCGGCGGGTACTCCGGATCCAGCGGCACGATGGTCAGGTTCAGCCGGGCCAGCGCCAGCAGCGCCACCACATGCTCGACCGACGCCTCCAGGTGCAGGGCGACGCAGCAGGGCTGGTCGGCGGCCGGGATCGGGTAGTTGGCCCGCAGCTCCGCGGCCAGCGCGCTGGCGTAGGCGTCCAGCTCGGCGTAGCTGACCGTCCGGTCCCCGGCCCGCAACGCCGGCGCGTGCGGGTGCAGCCGGACCTGCCGGTCGAAGCCGTCGGCCACCGTGGCATAGCTCAGCGCCGCCGCCCGTCCCCGGCCCGGCTCCGGCAGGCTGTCGCGGTAGCCGGCGGCCAGCTCGGCCAGGGTGGCCGTCCGGCCCTCCACCAGCCAGTCCAGCGCCTGCTCGAACAACCCGGCCAGCGCCTGCGCCTCGTCCTCGTCGAGGTAGCTGTCGGCGTACTCCCACAGGCAGTCCAGGCCGCCGCCGTGCTCGAGCACCGTCAGGGTGAGCGCGCACTTGGCCTGTGCCGGGGTCAGCCACTCCGGCCGGCTGGAGCAGCCGGGCAGCGTCAGGCTCGCGTAGTCGGTGTTCTCCAGGACGAACAGAAAGTCGAACAGCGGCCCGTCCGGGCGGAACCGGTGGTCGCTCAGCACGTCGGCCAGCGCCACGTCCTGGGAGTCCAGCACCTGGTCTGTGTCGTTGCCGTGCCGTCGCAGCTGCTGGCGCAGCTGTTCGGCCGGGGCCAGCCGCAGCGGCAGCAGCACGGTGTTGGCGAACATCCCGACGCTGGCGGAGAACTCCTGCACCGGCCGGTTGGCGACCGGGCTGGCGATCAGCGGCCGGTCGCGGCCGGTCACGCCGTACAGGCTCCAGGCGAACACCCCCAGCATCAGCTGGAACCGGGTGAGCCCCAGCTCGGCGCCGAGACGATCCAGCGCGGCGCGGCGCTCGGGGGGCAGCGTTGCCCTCAGCAGCCGGCCGGCCGCGCGGTCCCTGGCCGGGTCGGGCAGCAGCGGCGCGGACGGCGCGTCCAGGCCGGCGTAGTAGGCCTGCAGCCGGGCACGCTGGTCGGCGTACCCGGGCCGGCTGAACCAGTCCGCCTGCCAGCCGGCGTAGTCCAGCGGGGTCGGCTCGTCCGCTTCAGGCACGCCGGCCTGGCCCGCGCCCGCCAGCTCCGCCGCGTACCCGGCCGACAACGCCTGCAGCAGCAGGGTGACCGACCAGCCGTCGACGGCGATGTGGTGCAGCCGCAGCAGCAGCACCCCGGCCGGGCGCTCACCGTCCTCGGTGGGGAGCCAGCAGGCCTGCAGCATCCGTGGCTCGGCCAGGTCGAACGGCTCGGCGAACAGCCGGTCGGCGAACCCACGCCAGTCACTGCCCGGCTGCTGGTCCGGCTCAAGCCACGGGTCGTACGGCTCGGCCACCAGCTGGCGCAGCTCGCCGGCCACGGGCTGGAAGCCGGTCCGCAGCGCGGGGTAGCGCGCCACCAGCCGGCGCAGCGCCTGCCGCAGCGCCGGGACGTCGACCGCGCCGGTCAGCCGGAAGGCCAGCCCGACGTTGTAGGCGACCGACTGCGGGTCCTGCTGCTGCAGCAGCCAGAGCCGCTGCTGCTCGGAGGTGGCCGGCGCCGACGTGGCGCCGGACGGCCCGGCCGGCGCCGGATAGGGCGAGCCGGCCTGCTGCCGGCCGGCCGAGATGGCATCGGCGAGCCCGCCGAGGTCCGACTGCAGGATCAGCCCGGCCGGCAGCTCGCTGCCCCAGCGCCGGCGCGCCTCGAACCGCAACCGCAGCGCCTTGAGCGAGTCGCCGCCGTTGGCGATCCAGCGGTCACCCGGGCGCAGGCCGGCCACGCCGAGCACCTCGCCGGCCAGGTCGAGCACCTCGCGCTGCCAGTCGGTGACGGCTTGGGAGCCGGTCCCCGAGCCGCTCTCGGTGTCGTTCCCGGCGCCGGTCCCGGCGCGCCACGGCGGGTCCTCGCGGGCCAGCAGGGCGTCCCGGTCGACCTTGCCGTTGGCGGTGAGCGGCAGCGCCTCGACCAGGTACACCCGGTGCGGGCGCATGTAGGACGGCAGGCTGGCCGCCAGGTGCCGCTCGAAGTCCTCGAAGCCCAGCTGCTCGCCGAGCACCAGGTAGGCCAGCAGCTCGGTGGCGCCCAGCGGGCCCGCGGCGCGGGTGCAGACGTAGGCCTGGCGCACCGCAGGATGGCTGAGCAGCTGGCGTTCCAGCTCCTCGGGCTCGATCCGGAAGCCGCGCACCTTGACCTGCCGGTCGGCCCGGCCGAGGTACTCCACCAGGCCGGCGGCGTTGCGGCGCACCAGGTCGCCGGTGCGGTAGTAGCGATCCCGGCCTCCGTCGTGCCACGGCAGCCGGACGAAGCGCAGCGCCGTCTCCTCGGGCAGGTTGCGGTAACCGGCCGCGACCGCCTCGCCGCCGAGATACAGCTCCGCCGTCTCGCCGTCGGCGGCCAGCCGACCGTCGGCCACCAGCACGGCCTCGGTGCCGCGCAGCGGCGTCCCGATCGGCACGACGTCGGCGTCGAAGTCGCGCGGGATGGCATGGCACAGCGCGAAGGTCGCGGTCTCGGTGGGCCCGTAGATGTTGTACAGCTGGGTCGCGGCGTCCGGGTTGTCGCGGTACCAGCGCCGGATCAGGGTGGCGTTGAGCTGTTCGCCGCCCACCAGCAGCTGGCCGACGCCAGCGAAGCAGTTGCGCACCTGGTCGACCACCGCGTTGAACAGCGCCGCGGTGATGAACATGGTGTCGACGCGCCCGGCCAGCAGCGCCGCGGCCAGCAGCTCCGGCGTCTGCACCGTCTGCTCGTCCAGGATCACGCAGCAGCCGCCGGTGAGCAGCGGCGCCCAGACCTCGAAGCTGATCGCGTCGAAGGCCGGGTTGGACAGGCAGCCGAACCGGGCCGAGTCCGCCAGCCGGAGATAGCCCGGCCGGGCCAGCCGCTGGATGCTGACGTCTAGCACCTCGACGCCCTTGGGACGGCCGGTGGTGCCCGAGGTGTAGAAGACGAAACAGACCCGGGGGCTGTCGTCGGGCTCTGCCGGGACGTCGGCCTGCGCGGGGACGGTGTCCAGCAGCTCGGCTGCCGTCAGCGGGCGTACCCCGTCCGGCAGCCCGTCAGCGGTGACGGCGTCGGGGCCGATCAGCGCCACGCAGGCCGAGTCGGTGAGGATGTGCCGTCGCCGCTCGGGTGGGCTCTGCGCGTCCAGCGGCACCACCACGGCCCCGGCCCGCAGCACGCCGAGCATCGCGCAGACCAGCTGCTCCGAGCGCGGCAGGCAGACCGCGACCGCGTCCCCCGGGCCGACCCCGTGCCGGCGCAGGCCCTCGGCCACCGCGGCGCTGGCCGCGGCCAGCCCGGCATAGTCCAGCTGCCGGTCGCCGTCGACCACCGCGACGGCGTCCGGCGTCCGGCGGGCCTGGGCCAGCACCCCGGCGGCCAGTGTGGAGATCATGGCCGGGGTCCCACGGCCGAGTCGCTCAACACCGGAGCGGCCGAGTCGCTCAACACCGGCTCGGCCGAGTCGCTCAGCGCGAGCTCGGACAGGCAGTCCAGCTCCCGGCCGATCAGCGCGGCCACCCCGCGCACCTCGTCGCTCTCCAGGATCTCCCAGTGGTCGCAGTCCACCACCTCCACCGTCAGACCGCCGGGGGCGTCGACGGCCCGGCGTCCCCAGAACTCCTGCGCCTGCTCGACGTCGGCGGCGTCCCGGTTGGCCACCGCCTGCAGCAGGACCAGCCGGGCCCTCGACGGTGGCGTCAGGTAGTCCCGCATGGTCAGCCGGTTGTGGTTGTAGATGTGGAAGTACTGCTCGATCTGGGAGTCCTCGATCCCGGGGTACATCCCGTTGAACTTGATCAGCTTGTCGCGGAACTCCGGCAGGTCCACCGGCTCGATCTCGGCCCGCTCGACCGGATCGTCGGTGCCCTGGGTGTCCAGCAGCAGCACGCTCACCTGCCGGCCGGCCTCGGCCAGTCGGCGTCCCATCTCATAGGCCACCAGACCACCGTAGGAGAGCCCGGTCAGCACCAGCGGCCCGTCCAGCAGCGGCTCGACCAGCCGCAGGTAGGACTCGGCCATCGCCTCGACCGTGGGCAGGAACGACTCGCCGGGGTTCACCCCGGGCGACTGGATGCCATAGACCCCGTAGGACGGGGGCAGCGCCTTGGCCAGCGACAGGTAGCAGAACGCGGTGCCGCCCGCCGGGTGGACGCAGATCACCCGCCGGGAACCCCGCCGCGAGCCCTCGGGATGGCCGGGACGGAACTCGATCAGGTTGCCGGGCGGCCCGCCGGAGCCACTGGAGCCATCGCGCAGCCGGGCGCCCAGCGCTTCGATGCTCGGGTGCGCCACGATCTCCGAGAGCGGCAGCCGCTGCCCGAACTCCTCGTCGATGGCGTGCGCGAGCTTGATGGCCGAGATGGAGCTGCCGCCGACGTCGAAGAAGCTGTCCCGGATCCCGATGTCGGGCTGCAGCAGCAGCCGCTCCCAGATCTTGTACAGCGCCAGCTCGACATGGTCGCGCGGGCTGCTCTGGTTGACCTGCATCGGGCCGTCCGCCCGAGCCTGGCGCAGCAGCGCCGCCCGGTCGAGCTTGCCGTTGGCGGTCATCGGCAGCTCGGGCAGCTCCAGGAACACCGCCGGGATCATGTACCCCGGCAGCTGCCGGGACAGCGCGGCCCGCCAGTCGGCAGGTTGCCGGGACGGCACGTCGCCCATCGCGACGGCGGCCACCAGCCGCGGCTCGCCGGCGCCGTCCTGATCGAGCAGGACGGCCGCCTCGTGCACCCCGGGCTGCTCGCCCAGCACCGCCTCCACCTCGCCGAGCTCCACCCGGAAGCCGCGCAGCTTGACCTGGTGGTCGCGCCGGCCGGCGTAGCTGATGTCGCCCCCGGGCAGCCGGCGTCCCAGGTCGCCGGTGCGATACATCCGCTCGCCGGGGACGTTCGGGTCGGGCACGAACCGCTCCGCGGTCTGGCCGGGACGGCCCAGGTAGCCCCGGGCCACGCCCGCGCCCGCGATGTAGATCTCGGCCGCCACCCCGACCGGAACCGGCTGCAGCCGCTCGTCCAGCAGGTAGATCCGGGTGTTGGCCAGCGGCCGGCCGATCGGGCACTGCCGGGCCAGCGGCTGCAGGTCCAGATAGGCGCTGCTGTAGACGGAGGTCTCGGTGGGCCCGTAGCCGTTGAGGATTCGCAGCCCGGGCAACGCCTCGATCATCCGGCGCAGCGCCAGCTCCGGCAGCGGCTCCACCCCCACCAGCAGCTGACGCAGCGCCAGCCCGGCCAGCCGCTGGTCCGGGGCCTCGTCGATCCACTTCACGAAGGCCGGCGGCAGGTACGTCTGGACGATCCGGTGCTCGCGCAGCCAGCCCATCAGCGCGTCCGGATCGGCCCGCAGCTCCTCCGGCGCCAGGTGCAGGGTGCCGCCGGTGGTCAGCGGCAGCAGGATCTCCTGCACCGAGACGTCGAAACCGATGCTGGACCACAGCGCCGCCGGGGCGCCGGGCAACGGGCCGAGGCGCGCCAGCCAGTGGTCGAGCAGGCAGGCGATGCTGGCGTGGCTGACCGCGACGCCCTTGGGACGGCCGGTCGAGCCGGAGGTGTAGATCGCGTAGGC
>NZ_DASVSG010000143.1:0-7185 GCF_036388195.1 Jatrophihabitans sp.
ATCCCACTCACCCCGGCAGCCGGCCGAGCCGGGAGCCCCGCTCACGCGTGGCCTGCTCGGGGTGACGGTGGCCGGCTGGGCGGGCAACCTGCTGAGCTACCTGCTGCTGCTGGCCGCCGCCCGCCGGCTGGGGACTGCCGACTACGCCGAGCTGGTCACGCTGCTCAACCTCCTGCTGATCGGCTCGGTGCCCGCGTTCGCGCTGCAGGCGGTCGCCGCCCGCCGGGTGGCGACCGGCTCGGCGGACGGCCTGCTCGAGGCCGGGGCCGTGATCGGCGTGGGAGCGGCGTTGCTGATCGCTGCCCTGTCCCCCGCGCTGGTGGCCTTCCTGCACCTGCCCGGGCTGGCCGGCCCGCTGCTGGTCGCGCTCGCGATGCCCGGCACCGCCTTGCAGGGGCTGTGCCAGGGCGTCTGGCAGGGCGAGCGGCGGCTCACGGGGCTGGCCGTAGCGACCTTCGTCGGGACTGCCGGGCGCTCCGGGGCCGGCCTGATCGGGCTGCTCGTCGGCGGCACCAGCACCTCGGCCATCGCCGCCCTGGCGGTCGGGTTGAGCGTGCCGGCCGCCGGGTGCGTCCTGGCGCTGCCGGAGCTGCGCCGGCGCGGCCGGCACGCCCTGGTGTCGCTGGCCACCGAGGCCGGGCACGCCTCCCACGCCTACGGGGCGTTCCTGCTGCTCAGCGTCAGCGACGTGCTGCTGGCCCGGCACGTGCTCAGCACCTCGGCGGCCGCGGTCTACGCTGCGGGCTCGGTGCTGACCAAGGCCAGCCTGTGGCTGCCGCAGTCGGTGGCCAACGTCCTATTCGCCTCGCTGACCGACGCTGAGCGCCACCACCGGGTGTTCGCCCGCGCCGCGGCCGGAATCGCCGCCCTCGGGCTGGCCATCGTCACCGGCAGCTGGCTGCTCAGCGCCCTGGTCACCGACGTGGTCGGCGGCGGGCGCTACCCCCAGCTGCGCGCCGACGCCTGGCTGTTCGCGCTGCTCGGCTGCTGCCTGGCCCTGCTGCAGTTCACCCTGGTCGCCGGGCTCGCCGTCCGCAGCCTGGCGGTCACCGTCCTGATCTGGGCCACCGTGGCCGGCGAGGCGGTGCTGGTCCTGAGCCTGGGCCCGCACCCGTCAGTGCGGCTGGTGATCGGGCTGATGGCGGGGTTGAACCTGCTGACCGCGGTCGCCGGGGTGCTGCTGCGGCTGGCGCCCGGCTACCTGCGTGGTCGCCGGGCGACGGCTCAGCTGGATTCGGCGCCCGGCCACGGCCCCGGCTGGTAGGCCGGGTCGGCGCCCTCGCCGATCAGGCTGGCCGAACCACCCGCGCTCGGGTGGATCGAGCGCCGCACCCAGCCGTCCAGGACGTTGATCAGGCCAAGCCGCTGGCCGTCGGAGAACCTGCAGTGCCCCGCGCCGTAGGGCGCCTTCTCGGTCTCGGAGTAGGTCTTCGGCGGCGCGATGTAGAACTGCACCAACCGGGCCGAGCGCTTCGCGGCGGCCGCCCGCTCGGCGAAGACGGTCTCGTTCTGCACCAGCACCAGCGGGTCCTGCTCGGTGTGCATGGTCGCCGTCGGCACCACCAGGTTGCCGCTCGGGTCACCGAGCGCCTCGAAGGCATCCCGCGCGGTCGGGTCGGCGGTGATCCGGGACTCGGCCGCCAACCGCTGCTGCAACGGCTCGACCTTGCCGCCGACGGTGCCGATCAGGGTGGCCTCGGCGGTGTCGATCCGGCTGGGGTAGTCGGCGTCGGCGTTGCTGGAGGGGTTGCCGCCGATCCGCTGCTCCAGCTCGTAACGGCCGCTGGTGCCGAACGCCAGCGCGGTGAGCACCGCCTCGACCCGGGCCTTGACCTGCGAGGGCAGGTCGTGGCCGTCGTAGGTCTGGGTCGCCGTGGGGGCGTCGACCAGGGCGCCGATGAACATCACCTTGGCGGTGCCGCCGCCGGCCACGTCCGCGGCGGCCTGCTGCACGGCTGCGGACGCGTGCTGCCAGTTGGCTGTGGCGTCCGCCTGGCTGCTGTAGCCGGTCAGCTTCAGCTGCGGGTCGATGAGGGCCTTGACGGCGAAGGCGACGTCCAGGGCGGCATCGAAGTTGTAGTTCGGACCGGCCAGCACGCCGCACATCGGCGCGGCCCCGTCCACCCACTCCGGGTGGGTCTCGGCGAGCAGCTCGGTGACCAGCCCGCCCAGCGAATCACCCCAGACGTAGGTCCGCTTCGGGGCGCCGACCAGCTTCACGAACTGGGCGTGCAGGTCCACACCGGCCTTCACCCCGTCGGCGGCGGCCCAGCCGTTGGACTTGTAGGACGAGCCGGCCAGCGCGTAGCCGGCGTCCAGCAGGCTGGCGGTGAGCGGATCGGAGCCGGTGCCGTCGGTGTCGGTCGAGCTGACCTGGGCATTGGTGTTCACCGGGTCGAAGGTCGGCGGCGCGGGCTCGGCGAACCGGTAGCCGTGCGAGTACAGCAGCAGGGTGCCGTTCCACTTCTGCGGCAGCTTGATGGCGTACTTGGCCCCGTCCAGCTCACCGGTGCACTCCGAGGCGCAGTCGGTCATCTTGACGTTGCTGTCGGTGGAGCGCACGTTCTTCTGGCGGTCCGTCATCGGGGTCGAGGCTTCGCCGCAACCGGCCAGCAGCAGCGCCAGGGCCGTGCCGGTGGCCGCGAGAACGCCACCGCGGCTGAGAGGGGGTACAGGCATGCCGATCATCCAACACCACGACCGGCCGGCAAGCGCACGCAATACCGGCGCGTGGCTACATCGTGATCTGCCCTGCCGTACTGTCCAGCGGTGCCCACCCCACCGCAGCAACCCGCCGCCCCGTCCCCGCCGGACTTCCAGACGGTGTTCGGCCAGGTCCGCGAGATCGGCGGCTGGCTGACCGAGGCCCAGGCCAGGACGTTGTGGGACGAGGCACGCCGGGTGCCCGCCGGCGGGCTGATCGTGGAGATCGGCAGCCACCAGGGCCGCTCCACCGTGGTGCTGGCCGCCGCTGCCCCGCAGGCGAGGGTGGTCGCCATCGACCCCTTCGTCGGCGGAACGATGTTCGGCGGCCTGGCGACCCGCGACCGGTTCCAGTCGAACCTGGCACGCGCCGGCCTGGTCGAGCAGGTCGAATTGCGGCAGGCCCGGAGCACCGAGCTGCGGCCGTCCTGGACCGAGCCGGTCAGCTTCCTGTACATCGACGGCAAGCACGACTACTGGACGCTGTCGGATGACCTGCGGTGGAGTGAGTTCCTGCCCGACGGCGCCCGGCTCTGCATCCATGACGCCTACTCCTCGATCGGGGTCACGCTGGGGCTGTTGCGGCACGTGCTGCCCAGCCGGCGGCTGCGCTACCTGGACCGGACCGGCTCGCTGGCCCGGTTCGAGGTCGCGGCGGTGACCGCGCCGGTGTCGCGGGCCGACCGGCTGCGGATCCTGGCCGAGCTGCCGTGGTGGCTGCGCAACGTGGGCATCAAGGTGCTGCTGCGGCTGCGGCTCTACCCGCTGGCCCGGCTGGTCGGCCATTCCGACCGGGCCGACCCGTACTGAGCTGACCCGTACTGAGTCGACCCTTACTTGAGCTGACCCGTACCTGAGCTGACCCGTACTGAGCTGACCCTTACCTGAGCGCGGCCGGTACGGGGCCAGCGCTCAGTGCGCGGCGGCGTCCCAGTTCGGGCCGACCCCGACGCTGACGTCGAGTTCCACCGTGAGCTGCACCGCGCCGGCCATCTCCTGGCGCACCAGCGCCTCGACCTGCTCCCGCTCACCGGCCGCGATCTCCAGGACGAGTTCGTCGTGCACCTGCAGCAGCAGCCGCGAGGCCAGCCCGGAGTCGGCCAGCGAACGCTGCACCCCGAGCATGGCCACCTTGATGATGTCGGCGGCGCTGCCCTGGATCGGGGCGTTGAGCGCCATCCGCTCGGCCATCTCGCGGCGCTGCCGGTTGTCGGAGTTCAGGTCGGGCAGGTAGCGCCGGCGGCCCATGATGGTCTCGGTGTAACCGGTCCGGCGGGCCTCGCCGACCACCGAGTAGAGATAGTCCCGGACCCCGCCGAACCGCGCGAAGTAGGCCTCCATCTGGCCCTTTGCCTCGTCCGGGGTGATCTTGAGCTGCTGCGCCAGCCCGTAGGCCGACAGCCCGTAGGCCAGGCCGTAGCTCATCGCCTTCACCCGGCGGCGCAGGTCGGCATCGACGGCCTCGGCGGGCACGTCGAAGGCGCGGGCGGCCACGAAGGTGTGTAGGTCCTCGCCGGAGGTGAAGGCCTCGATCAGGCCCGCGTCCTCGGACAGGTGCGCCATGATGCGCATCTCGATCTGGCTGTAGTCGGCGGTCATCAGCGACTCGAACGCCCCGGGTGGACGCTGCCCGACGACGAAGGCCTGCCGGATCCGTCGGCCCTCGGCGGTGCGGACCGGGATGTTCTGCAGGTTCGGGTCGACGCTGGACAGCCGCCCGGTGGCCGCGATGGTCTGGTTGAAGGTGGTGTGCACCCGGCCCAGCTCATCGATCATCGGCAGCAGCGAGTCGACCACCGACTTCAGCCTGGTGACCTCGCGGTGGCGCAGCAGGATCGGCAGCAGCGGATTGTCGCTGGCCTCGGCCAGCCAGGCCAGCGCGTCGGCGTCGGTGGTGTAGCCGGTCTTGGTCCGCTTGGTCTTGGGCAGTTTCAGCTCGTCGAACAGGATCTGCTGCAGCTGCTTGGGCGATCCGAGGTTGAACCGGCGGCCGACGATCGCGTGCGCCTCGTCCTCGGCCTGCTCCACCGCCGCGCCGAGCTCGGACTGCAGCTCGGTGAGGTGATCGACGTCGACGGCGATTCCGGTCGCTTCGATGTCGGCGAGGACGAACGTCAACGGCAGCTCGAGATCGGTCAGCAGGGCGGCCCCGCCGCGCGTGGCCAGCTCTGCGTCGAGCGCGTCGGCCAGGTCACGGATCGCCGACGCCCGGACCGCCTCGGCCTGCGCCCGGGCGTTGTCGGACTCCTCCAGCCCGCCGTCGAGGGTCAGCTGGCCGGTGGCCGGGCCGGACTCGTCGCGCAGCTCGCGCTTGAGGTAGCGCAGCGCCAGGTCGGCCAGGTCGAAGGCCCGCTGGCCCGGCTGCACCAGGTAGGCGGCGAGCTGGGTGTCGGAGGTGACCCCGGCCAGCTTCCACCCCCGCTGGGCCAGCGCCAGCACCGGGCCCTTGATGTCGTGGCAGGCCTTGGGGCGCTCGGGGTCGGCGAGCCAGCCGGCCAGCGCCTTGTCGTCGGACTCGGTCAGGTCGGCCACCTCGACCCAGCCGGCGGCGCCGTCGGCACAGGCCAGCGTGACCGAGTGCAGGTCACCGGCGCCCCGTCCCCAGGTGCCGCCGAAGGACACCCCGACCCGGCGGCCATCGGCGGCGTGCTCGGCGAGGAAGCCGGCCACCGCGTCGGGCCCGAGCCGCTCCACGTCGACGTCGAAGCCCTCCGACGCCTCCGGCTCGGGAGCGGACAGGGTGGCGAACAGCCGCTCACGCAGCACCCGGAACTCCAGGTTGTCGAACAGCTGGTGCACCTCGTCGCGGTCCCACTGCTGGCGGCTGAGCTCGCTGACCCCGAGGTCGAGGTCGAGGTCGCGCACCAGCCTGGTGAGCTTGGCATTGCGCAGCACCGAACCCAGGTTCTCCCGCAGCGCGTCGCCGACCTTGCCCTTGACCTCGTCGACCCGCTCCACCAGCGCGTCCAGCGAGCCGAACTCCCTGATCCACTTGGCGGCGGTCTTCTCCCCCACCCCCACGATGCCGGGCAGGTTGTCGCTGGGATCGCCACGCAGCGCGGCGAAGTCCGGGTACTGGGCCGGGCTCAGGTCGTACTTGGCCTGCACCTCCTCCGGGGTGAACCGGGTGAGCTCGGAGACGCCCTTCCTCGGGTACAGCACGGTGACCTGGGGGTTGACCAGCTGCAGCGCGTCCCGGTCGCCGGTGCAGATCAGCACCTGCATGCCGTGCTCGGCGGCCTCCTCGGTCAGGGTGGCGATCACGTCGTCGGCCTCGTAGCCGGGCACCGACAGCATCGGGATGCGCAGGGCCGTCAGCACCTCCTGGATCAGCGAGAGCTGCCCCTGGAAGGGCGGCGGGGTGCTGGACCGGTTGGCCTTGTACTCGGGGTAGGACTCGCTGCGGAAGGTCTGCCGGCTGACGTCGAAGGCGACCGCGAGGTGGCTGGGCTGCTCGTCGCGCAGCAGGTTGATCAACATCGAGGTGAAGCCGAACACCGCGTTGGTGGGCTGACCGGCCTTGGTGGAGAAGTTCTCGACCGGCAGCGCGTAGTACGCCCGGTAGGCGATCGAATGGCCGTCGATCAGGAGCAGTCTGGGCACGTCGGTGGCTGTCACAGTGGCTGTCACGCTGGCTGAGTCTAGGCCCACGGTCCGACAGCCCGGTCCCCGCTCAGGTGGCGCTTGCCAGCCCCGCGTGGTGGGCCGGCCGGATGGCGCAGGTCAGCCGCGCGGTGCAGGTCCGGCGGCCCTTCTCGTCGGTGATCACGATCTCGAACAGCGACAGCGTGCGCCCGACGTGGATCGGCGTGCAGACGGCGGTCACCAGGCCCTCGCTGGCCGAGCGGCTGTGGCTGCAGCTGAGCTCGATGCCGACCGCGATGTGGTCCGGCCCGGCCAGCAGGGCCGCCGAGTACGACCCGACGGTCTCGGCCAGCACCGCCGACGCGCCGCCGTGCAGCAGCCCGTACGGCTGGCGGTTGCCGGCCACCGGCATGGTCGCGACCAGATGGTTCGGGTTGGTGTCGACGAACTCGATGCCCATCCGGTCGGCCAGCTGCTCGCCGGTGCCGTCCCAGCGCTTGCGGAAGTCCTCGATGATGGCCTGCTGAGCGGGTGTGATCATGCCCCTCTGCCTACCACACGGCCCGGGATCACCCCGCGCACGGTGCGGCGGCGTCGCAGCGCGACCCGGTCCATGGTGTCGACGATTCCGAGGCTGCGGCGCAGGGCGGCGACCGAGGCGATCCGGCGGACGACCAGCGGCGCGAAGCCCAGCCGGGCCAGGTAGCGGTTGGCGTCCCGGGCGCCGGCCTGCACCCCGACCACCACATGGGTGATCTCGCGGTCCTCGGCGTGCCGGACCGCTCCGGTCAGCAACGCCCGGCCGGCGCCGCGCCGGCGGAACGACGGCGCGACGAGCAGGTGGGAGATGTAGAGGGTGGTGGTGGGCGCCAGCACCCCGATGTGCTCCTCGACCAG
>NZ_DASVSG010000144.1:0-3531 GCF_036388195.1 Jatrophihabitans sp.
AGGGCCGGCGCCGGTCCTAGGATCAGCCGCATGCCGAGCGACAGCGCAACTGACTGGAACGCCTGGCATGACGACTACGCCGATCCGGAGTCGGCCCTGTCGATCCGGCTGGCCCTCGTCAGGAGCGAGATCCGCAGCGCGCTGGCCGGCCACGCTGCCGCCCGGGATGGGCCGCTGACGGTGGTCAATGCCTGCGCCGGCGACGGCCGGGACATCCTCGGGGTGCTGGCCGAATCCGCGATCCGGGCTCCGGTCGAGGCCACCCTGCTGGAGACCGATCCGCGAAACCTCGCACGGGCCGCGCGCTTCTGCCGCGACACCGGCCTGGTCGGGGTACGGCTGCTGAACCGGGACGCGGGCCTGTCCAGCTCCTACCTCGACGCGGCACCTGCCGATCTGGTCCTGATGTGCGGGGTGTTCGGCAACCTCACCGACGCCGACGTGCGCCGGCTGATCGAGTTCCTGGAGGGCTCGGTCGGCACACACCGCTTCGACGGCGAGCCGCAGCCGCTGCCGGCCGGTCAGCGGCTGTTCCGCTTCGTCCGCTGACGCCGCGTCAGCAGGTCCGGGCGTCGAGCCGGCCGAACGGGCCGTCGACTTCGCGCAGCCGGGCAGCCAGCAGGTCCGCGCCCACGCCCGATTCGATCGCGTCCGCCAGCGCGGTGAACCGGTCGGCATGCAGCCGGGCCCGCTGCCGGGCGTAGTCGGCGGCCGAGTCCCGGCTGATCATGAAGGCCCAGTCGCTGGAGCTGAGCAGGAACGCCTCGCGGACCAGCTGATCAGCCGCCGGATCGCGGCCCGCGCCGTCCGGCCGGCTGTCCAGCAGCTGGAACAGCCGTTTCTGCAGATGGGCGATCTCGTCGTTCAGCTCGGTCACCGCGTCGTTGTCCCAGACCCGCCAGTCCTTGCCCGCGCCCCAGGACGAGACGGGCAGCTCGATCCGCCCGGCGACCAGGCCGGCCTCCGCCGCTCCCCGCAGCGTGCTCAGCCGGACCCCGGCCTGCGGCAGCAACCGCAGCACGGCATCGAGGAACTCCGGACCCTCGTACCACCAGTGCCCGAACAGCTCGGTGTCGAAGGCGGCCACCACCAGGGCTTCGCGGCCGTGCTGGGCGCGCAGGTCGGTGAGCCGCCGCGCCACCGCCGCCACGAAATCCTGCGCATCGCGCAGCGCCGCGGCCGAGGCGAGCCGTCGGTCCCACGGCTGCTTCGCCTCGGCCGGCACCCCGGCGCCGGTGACCCGAGCCGGCCGGAAACCCGAGGCGTGGTCGAAGGTGTGGAAGTCCCGGTAGCAGGCGCCACCGGGATAGCCGGTGCGCGAGGACCAGATCCGGTAGGAGACGTCGAGGTCCCGGGCGAAGGCCAGCACGCCCGAATCGCCGACCGGACGCGCGAAGCCGGTGTCCCCGCCCACCGCCGGGCCGTCGACCAGGAAGTGCGTCACCCCGTGCCCGGCGTAGAAGTCCTCCATGCCGGGGGCGTAGCCGCACTCCGGCGCCCAGATTCCGCCCGGCCGGCTGCCGAACCGCAGCTGGGTGTCGGCCAGCCCTGAGCTCAGCTGCGCGGCGGCGAACCGCTCGGTCAGCAAGGGCAGGAACGGATGGGTGGCGGGCCCGGACAGCAGCTCGACAACCCCGCTGTCGACCAGCGGCCGCAGCACCGCCGACAGCCCACCGGTCAGCCAGCGCGACTGCAGGTCGGCCAGGCAGGCCAGCGCCTCCCGCCGCTCGTGCTCGGCCAGCTGCCCCATCCCGGAGCGAGCGCTGAGCTCCTCCGCGCGCAGCTGCCAGCGGCCGGCCCAGGAATGGATCTCCGACAGGCAGTACGGGTCATCGAGCATCGCCGCGACCACCGGGGTCACCCCCAGCGTGGCAACCTCCCGGTAGCCGTGCTCGGCGAGGGTCTCCAGCACCCGCAGCACCCGCCGCCAGGAGCCGGTGAACGCCTGGTGCAGCCATTCCTCACCGACCGGCCAGGCGCCGTTGTGGGCCACCCAGGGCAGGTGGGTGTGCAGCACCAGGCTGAACCTGCCGAGCTCGGTCACGGCCGCCGTGCCAGCACCAGCAGGTCCAGGCTGCCGTCCAGGGCGCGCGGATCGGCCAGCGCATCCGGGCCGATCCGGAAGTCCTGCGAACCGATCGCGGCCACGTCGGCGGCGAGCTCGGCCGGCCAGCCCTCCGGCGGCGCGGCCAGCTGGGCGGCGGGAAAACCGCCCTGCCCGGCATACCTGCGGTCCAGGGCGACCAGCCGCGGCCCGGCGAACAACCCCCGGACGGCGGCCACCGGCAGGCCCGATCCGGCCACCAGCCGGCACAGCTCGGCGGCGGTGAACTCGTGGGTGTGAAAGGGGTTCACCGGCCGGTCGGCGCCGGGGGAGAAGGTCAGCCGGTTCGGTGTGCTGAGCATCAGCAGGCCACCTGGACGCAGCACCCGGGCGCACTCGGCGAGGAACTGCGGGTGATCCCAGACGTGCTCGATCACCTGCAGCGAGACCACGGTGTCGATCGAGCCGCCGGCGACCGGCAGCGCGGCCAGGTTGGCCCGGACCGCGGCCAGCGCCGGATACGTCCGGGACAGGTGCGCGATGGCCGCCGCGTCGTAGTCCAGGGCCAGCACGGCGGGCGCCCGGCCGGCCAGCAGCGCCGTCCCGTACCCCTCGCCGGCCCCGATCTCGAGCAGCCGCGGCCCCTCGACCTGCTCCCGCAGGTACAGGTAGGCCGCCTCGTGCCGTCGGAACCAGTAGTTCTCGCTGGCGATGCCGGGGGCCGTCCGCTCACCCGTCAACGCCAGGGTGGCGGTGGAGGGCGGGCTCGTTGCCTCGATCGTCTCGGTCCTTCGCTGTCTCAGAGAGGCCCAGTTTAGGTAGGTCACGGCGGGGAGCCGGGCATGGGTGCAGGGCCCATTGCCCGCATGCCAGGGATGCTGGCGCCGTCAGTTCCGCTGCGGCCACCTCAGCCGTGCGGATAGCCCCGGGTGCCGCCCCGAGCGAGAGCCTCAGGCGGGCTCGGGCTCGCCTGCGGGCACGTTGCCCGGGTCGTCCGGGCCGGGCATCGGCTCGACCGGCGCCGGCGGCAGGGTTTCCGGGGTGTCCGGCGACAGCTCGCCGGGGTCATCGGGCACCGGCTCGTCCGGATCGATCGCGGGGTAGTTGTCGGGGTCCGGTCCTGGCATCACCATGCCTACTTGGTACACCAGTCGGGCCGGCGCGCGAAGCGGCGTGTAGAACAATGCAGGGGCAGGCGGTGACCAGCGCGACCGGCGGGTGACCGGAAACACGCCCTGGCACGCGGTCTCCCGTGTGCTACTGACCGGTAACATCGAGGGCGCAGCAGCACGTCCGCGCCCGCGACGACCTCGTGCTCGACTGAGAAGTCCCGACTGAGAAGAAGGACGATCACCGGATGAACATCGTTGTCCTGATGAAGCAGGTGCCCGACACCTACGCCGAGCGCAAGCTCAGCCCCACCGACAACACCCTGGACCGCGAGGCCTCCGACGCCGTCATCAACGAGATCGACGAGTACGCGATCG
>NZ_DASVSG010000145.1:0-6567 GCF_036388195.1 Jatrophihabitans sp.
GCCATCCTGGAGCCCGAGGAGCTTGAGGACAAGTACTTCATGCTCCGGATCCGGATCGACGGCGGCCGGCTGAGCTCCCAGCAGCTGCGGGTGATCGGCGACATCGCCACCCGCTACGGCCGCGACCTCGCCGACATCACCGACCGGCAGAACGTGCAGCTGCACTGGATCCGGATCGAGGACGTCCCCACCATCTGGGAGCAGCTGGAAGCGGTCGGCCTCAGCACCACCGAGGCCTGCGGCGACACCCCCCGGGTGATGCTCAGCTGCCCGCTCGAAGGCGTCGCCGCCGACGCGCTCGCCGACGCCTCCGAGGCGCTGGCCGAGACGGTGGAGCGCTACCTGGGCGACCCGGCGTTCTCCAACCTGCCCCGCAAGTTCAAGACCTCGATCTCCGGCTGCGCGCAGCACTGCGTCAACCACGAGATCAACGACGTGGCCTTCGTCGGAGTCCACGACGCCGACGGCCAGCCTGGCTTCGACGTCTGGGTCGGCGGCGGCCTGTCCACCAACCCGATGTTCGCCCAGCGGCTGGGGGTCTTCGTCCGCTCCGACGAGGTGGCCGAGGTGTGGGCCGGGGTGGCGGGCATCTTCCGCGACTACGGCTACCGGCGCTCGCGCAACCACGCCCGGCTGAAGTTCCTGGTGGCCGACTGGGGCACCGAGAAGTTTCGCGAGGTCCTGCAAGAGGAATACCTGCGACGCAAGCTGCCCGACGGGCCAGCGCCGGAGGCCTCACCGGCGCACCGCGACCACATCGGCGTGATCGCCCAGCGGGACGGCGCCTTCGCCGTCGGCGCCACCACCGCGTCCGGGCGCACCAGCGGCGCCGCGCTGACCCAGGTCGCGAAGCTGGCCGAGTCGCTGGGCAGCGGACGGATCCGCACCACCGCCCAGCAGGGCCTGGTGCTGCTGGACGTGCCGGCCGACTCGACCGGGGCCGTGGTGGAGGAGCTGGACGGGCTGGGGCTCTCGGCCCGGCCCACGAAGTTCCACCGCGGCACCATCGCCTGCACCGGTATCGAGTTCTGCAAGCTCGCGCTGGTCGAGACAAAGGGACGGGCCGAGACCATCCGGCACGAGCTGGAACGCCGGATGCCTGATTTCGACACGGCAATCACGATCAATGTCAACGGCTGCCCGAACTCCTGCGCCCGCTTCCAGGTCGCCGACATCGGCTTCAAGGGCATCGTGCAGAAGGTCAAGGCCGAGGACGGCTCGTTCGTCGATGCCGAGGCGTTCCAGGTCCATCTCGGTGGCCAGCTCGGCAGCGAGGCCGCGTTCGGCCGCAAGTTCCGCGGGCTGAAGGTGACCGCCGAGCAGGCGCCGGACTACGCCGAGCGGGTGCTGACCGGCTACCTCGAGCGGCGGTCGGCCGATGAGTCCTTCGCCAGCTACGTCAGCCGAGCCGAGGAAGACTGGTTGTTGTGAGCCGGCCAGTAACACGGCCGGAGATCTGGACATGACTGAGCGCGCGGCGCCGTTCCACTGCCCGTACTGCGCTGATGAAGACCTGAGACCGTTCGGCGAAACCCACGGGCAGTGGCGCTGCGGCGCCTGTCAGCGAGTGTTTTCCCTCAAGTACCTGGGGATCGCTGCTGACTGGACGACGCACCCGGCGCCAGAACCGCCTGTGCAAGGAGAAGAGACATGAGCGAAACGATCGCGCGCGATCAATCCGCGGTGACCGACCTGCGGCGGCTGGCCGAGCGCGCCGGGAACGAACTCGAATCGGCTTCGGCGATCGAGATCCTGCGCTGGGCGGTCGAGCAGTTCGGCTCGGACTGGTGCGTCGCCTCTTCGATGGAGGACTCGGTGCTGGCTCACCTGGCCTCGCGGGTGCTGCCCGGGGTCGACGTGGTCTTTCTCGACACCGGCTATCACTTCGCCGAGACCCTCGGCATGCGCGATGCGGTGGACGCGGTCCTGCCGGTCTCGGTACGCACCGTGCTGCCGCTGCGCACCGTCACCGAGCAGGACGCCCAGCTCGGGCCCCGGCTGCACGAGCGCGCCCCGGGCGCATGCTGCGCCCTGCGCAAGGTCGAACCGCTGCGCCGCGTGCTGACCCAGTACCGGGCCTGGGCGTCGGGGCTGCGCCGGGCGGACTCGGCCAGCCGCGCCAGGATCAAGGTCGTCGACTGGGACGCCAAGCACCACATGGTCAAGCTCAACCCGATCGCCGCCTGGACCGACGACGACGTCGACGCCTACATCGCCGAGCACGGCCTGCTGGTCAACCCCCTGCTCTCCGACGGCTACGGCTCGATCGGCTGCGGCCCGTGCACCCGCAGGCTGCTGCCCGGCGAGCACTCCCGGGCCGGGCGCTGGGCCGGCACCCCCAAGACAGAGTGCGGCCTGCACGCCTGAGCCGAAGCGGCCACGTAGTCTGCCAAGCCGTGGCCGACCTGCATCCCAACTGCGTCCTGATCAACTCGATCCTGGCCGCCGCCGGCCTGCCCGGCCGGGTCCGGATCCTGCCCGAGGCAGCCCCGACCGCGGTCACCGCTGCCGCACAGCTCGGCGTCGACGTCGCGGCGATCGTGAACTCGCTGATCTTCAGCACCGCCGAGCACACCCCGCTGCTGGTGCTGACCAGCGGCGGGCACCGGGTCGACACCGCCAAGGTCGCGGCGCTGGTGGGGACGGCGAAGCTGTCACGGGCCTCGGCGGAGTTCGTCCGCGACGCCACCGGCCAGCCCATCGGCGGGGTCGCGCCGATCGGGCATCCGGCGCCGATCCGGACGCTGCTCGACACCGAGCTGGCCCGGTTCCCGGAGATCTGGGCAGCCGGCGGCGTCCCGCACGCGGTGTTTCCGATCAGCTACCCCGACCTGCTGGACCTGACGTCGGCCCAACCGGTCGCAGTCGCCTAATCTGCTGGACATGGCAGAGCTACCCGGAGCCGGCGGCACGGCCTCGACGATCGTGATCGTCGACGTGCCCCGCTCCGACCTGTCGCCGCCCCGGCTCGCCGAGGCGATGGCCATCTACGTCGAGGCGATGGGCTACCCACCCGCCAGCGGCGCCCAGCGAGGCACCCACATGCTCCGGCACGCCGGCTTCGATTCCTTCCGCTGCCGGGCCGCGCTCAACGCCGACGGAAAGATGCTCGGCTTCGGATACGGCTACACCAGCCTGCCGGGCCAGTGGTGGCACGACCTGGTGCTGCGCGCCGTCGACGGCGACACCGCGTACTGGCTGGGCAGCGCCTTCGAGCTCTCGGAGCTGCACGTCCTCCCGGCCGCCCAGGGAGCGGGCCTCGGCGAGCGGCTGCTGCGCTCGCTGGCCGACGGCCTGCCGCACCGCACCATGGTGCTCTCGACCCCCGAGGGCGAGAACCGGGCCTGGCGGCTCTACCGCCGGCTGGGCTTCTACGACCTGGCCCGCAACCACCTGTTCCCCGGCGACCACCGGCCGTTCGGGGTGCTCGGGGCCCGGCTGCCGTTCCCGTCGCCGACCGAACCGGGAGCCGGCGACCAGCTCAGCGGCTGATCGCGTCCGAGGTGAGGTTGGCCCACACCTCGCGGGTCGCCCGCGACCGGTTCAGCGTGTAGAAGTGGATGCCCGGCACGCCCTCGTCGAGCAGCCGGCGGGCCAGCTTCGAGGCCTCCTCGATGCCCAGCTCCCGCACCGCCTTCGGATCCTCGGCGATCTCTGCGAACCGCGCGCCCAGCTCGGCCGGGAACGGCGCGCCGCTGAACTGCTCGGAGCGCTCGATGATGCCCATGTTGGTCACCGGCATCAGGCCGGCGAGGATCGGCACCTCGCAGCCGGCAGCGGCCACCCGGTCGCGCAGCCGCAGGTAGACCTCGGGCTCGAAGAACATCTGGGTGATCGCGTAGTCGGCGCCGCGTCGGCACTTCTCGACGAAGCGGGCGGTGTCGTCCTCGACCGACGCCGACCTCGGGTGCTTGTACGGAAACGCCGCCACCCCGACGGTGAAGTCGCCGTGCGCCCGCAGCAGGCTCACCAGCTCGCCGGCGTAGCTCAGTCCCTCGGGATGGGAGACCCACTCCCCCAGCGGGTCACCGGGCGGGTCGCCGCGCAACGCCAGGACGTTGGAGATGCCGGCGTCAGCCAGCCTGCCGACGATGGCCCGGATCTCGGCGACGGAGTGGCCGACCGCGGTCAGGTGCGCCACCGGCAGCAGGGTGGTGTCGCTGGCGATCCGCTCGGTGATCTTGATGGTGTGGTCGCGGGTGTGGCCGCCTGCTCCGTAGGTGACCGAGACGAAGTCCGGATGCAGGGACTCCAGCTCGCGGATGGTCGTCCACAGCAGCCGGTCGTCCTCGGGGGTCTTGGGCGGGAAGAACTCGAAGGAGAACGTCGGCCTTCCGGCCTTGAATGAGTCCCTCACCGTGCGTGCCATCCCATGAGGGTACTGTCCGCGGCTGTGGCTGACCGTGCGGACCTGTCGGCGCCGGCCGCCACACTGGGAGAGCGGATCGGCGCCGAGCTGACCGCCTTCCTGGCCGAACGAACCGGCCCGTTGACCGCGATCTCTCCCGACCTCGGCCCGCTCGCCCAGGCCGCCCGGGCCGCGGTGCTCACCGGCGGCAAGCGGCTGCGTCCCACCTTCGCCTACTGGGGGTGGCGCAGCGTGCAGCCGGCGGCGGCGCCGGGTGAGGCGCAGCTGATCCGGGCCGCGGCCAGCCTGGAGCTGCTGCACGCCTGCGCTCTTGTGCACGACGACGTGATGGACAGCTCCGACACCCGGCGCGGCCAGCCGGCGGCGCACGTCCGGTTCGGCCGGTTCCATCGCGAGCAGGGCTGGCACGGCTCCGCGCAGTCGTTCGGGGCCGCCGGCGCGATCCTGCTCGGCGACCTGCTGCTGTCCTGGTCGGAGGAGCTGTTCGCCTCGGCCATCAGCTGCCTGCCGCCGGAGCGGGCCAG
Source organism: Jatrophihabitans sp. (assembly GCF_036388195.1). Classification (GTDB taxonomy): domain Bacteria; phylum Actinomycetota; class Actinomycetes; order Mycobacteriales; family Jatrophihabitantaceae; genus Jatrophihabitans_A. Next base: position 4,894 of record NZ_DASVSG010000145.1, read on the forward strand.
GGCCGCGATCGAGGAATTCGGCCGGATGCGCACCGAGGTGGTGGCCGGGCAGTTCCTGGACATCCTGGCCCAGGCCCGCGGCGCCTTCGACCCGGACGAGGCGGTGCGGGTGGTGGAGTACAAGACCAGCAAGTACACCGTGCAGCGTCCGCTGCTGCTGGGCGCCCGCGCGGCCGGCGGCTCACCGGAGGTCCTGGACGCGCTGTCGGCCTACGGCCTGCTGATCGGCGAGGCGTTCCAGCTGCGCGATGACCTGCTCGGGGTGTTCGGCGACCCGTCCCAGACCGGCAAGCCCGCCGGCGATGACCTGCGGGAAGGCAAGCGCACCCTGCTGGTGGCGCTGGCGTTCCAGGCCGCGAACCCCGCCCAGCGGGCGCTGCTGCAGGCAGGCATCGGCGATCCGGCGCTCACCGCGGACGGGGTGGCGCGGTTGCGCGAGGTGCTGGAGCGGACCGGGGCGCACGAGCAGATCGAGCAGCGGATCGTCGAACGGGCCGCGGAGGCGGCTCGCTGCCTGGCCGCTGGATCGCTGCGGCCGGTGGCCGCGCAGGCGCTGCTGGAGCTGGCCCAGGCCGCCGCGCACCGGACGTTCTGAAGCTGGCGCCGGATCTGCGACGATGGGCGGGTGACTGTCAGCCTCCAGCGGCAGGTCCCGGCGCCGCCGCCGGTGCCGAGCGGCCTGCGCTGGTTCGCCCGGGCCGTGGACGGCTGGGGGCTGGCTGCGATCGCCCGGGCCGGCCTGATCGGCACCCTCATGATCGCGGTGGGCAGCTTCGGCGCCGCCGCGCTGCCGGCCAACGACCCGACCCGGCTGATCCCGGTGCTGGGCCTGCTGCGGCACGGCCAGGCGGGCCTGTACACCGCCCTGGCGCTGTACTACCTGGGCCTGGTCCTGGTGGTGATCGCCTGGCTGCTGCTGGGCCGGCTGCTGCTGACCGGCTCTGCCCGCGGCGAGCGTGCCAGCACCTCCGAGGTGGTCGCGCCGCCGCTGCTGCGCCGGATCCTGATCTGCTGGACCGTCCCGCTGCTGTTCGGGATGCCGCTGGCGAGCTCGGACCTCTACAGCTACGCCGCCCAGGCCCAGCTGGCCCGGCACGGCCTGGACCCCTACACGACCACCCCGGCCGACCTGCCCGCCGTCGATCTCGGCAAGTTCCTCGACAACGTCGCCTGGAAGTGGGTCGACACGCCATCGCCGTACGGGCCGCTCTGGGTGGCGGCCTCCAAGTGGGTGGCAGCGCTCACCGGCGACCACGCGCTGATCAGCGTGCTGCTGCTGCGGCTGCTGCCCTTCGCCGCGATCGTGCTCACCGCCCGGTTGCTGCCGGTGCTCGCCGGCCGGTACGGCAAGCGCGCGGACCTGGCGCTGTGGCTGGCGATCGGCAACCCGCTGATCCTGGTGCACGCCGTCGGCGGCGGCCACAACGACGCGGTCATGGTGGCCCTGATCGTCGCGGGGCTGGTCCTGGTGACCCGGCCGGCACCCGGCTGGCACGACCTGGTCGGCGGCATCGCGCTGATGACGCTGGCCGCGGCCGTGAAGTCGCCGGGGTTGGTGGCGGCGGCCTTCGCGGTGCCGATCTACCTAGCTGGTCAAAGGGCCGCCGGCCGGTCGGGGCTGCGCCGCCGGGACTGGGTCAGGCACTGCGCCATCGCGGTGGCGGTCGCGGGGGC
>NZ_DASVSG010000146.1:0-8268 GCF_036388195.1 Jatrophihabitans sp.
GCTGGCTGCGAGAGGTTATCCACGGTGAACGGCGCTTGTCTGCGGAATGTGAAATTCAGTTAATCTCACCGAGTGCGCTCGGCAGCGGTGATAAGCCGCTAATTGTCGCGAAAGGCCCGCGCCGGCCAGGTACTTCCCCGGCTTCGGACAGGCCAGGCGAAGATGGCTGTCTAACGCCTATGACTGTCCGGAGCGGGAAGTGGAGTGAGAAGGTTGGCCGTTGACGCCGTGATCCTGGGCGGCGGGTGCATCGGCGCGAGCGTCGCTTACCACCTGGCGCAGGCAGGGTTCACCGATGTCATGTTGCTCGAGGCGAACACCCTGGGCAGCGGATCCACCAGCAAGGCGGCCGGCGGCATCCGGCTCCAGCACGGCGACCCGCTCAACGTGCGGCTGGCACAGCGTTCGCTGGCCGAGCTGGTGGTCTTCGAGCAGCTCACCGGAGTCGACATCTCCCTTCGACAGGTGGGCTACCTGTTCCTGATCAGCTCCCCGTCCGATCTGGCGATGTTCGACCGGTCGGTGACTATGCAACGCTCGCTCGGCGTTCCGGTGCAGGACCTGAGCCCGGCTGAGGCCGGTGAGCTGGTGCCGCAGCTGGTGACCAATGATCTGGTGGGGGCGACCTTCTGCCCGTCAGACGGCTATGCCACGCCGGAGTCCCTGGTGCAGGGCTACGCCACCGCTGCCCGCCGCAGCGGGGTCGCCATCCGGCAGGGTGAGCGGGCCGCGCGGATCATCACCGCGAACGGGCGGGTAGAGGCGGTGCAGACCGAGCGCGGTGAGCGCATCGCCACCTCGACCGTCATCTGTGCCGCGGGCACCGGCTCGCGGGAGATAGCCGCGACGGCAGGGGTGAGCCTGCCGGTCAGCGCCGAACGGCGGCGGATCTTCTTCTCCTCGGGCAGCGGTGGAGTTGCCAGCGACGTGCCGTTGACCGTCGACTTCGCCACCGGGTTCTACTTCCACCGCGAGGGGCCGGGGCTTCTCTTCGGTGGCCGGGAGCTGGCCGCGGAGGAGCTGATGGCCCCGGCGACGCATCGGCTGCCGGTGATCGCCGACCTGCCGCTCAAGTCCACCTGGCACGGCGATTACGACATGAGCCCGGACCACAACGCCATGGTGGGCCGCTCGGCACACCTGAGCGGTTTCTACTACGCCACCGGCTTCTCCGGCCATGGCTTTCAACTGTCGCCCGCGGTCGGAGAGCACCTGGCCCAGCTGGTGGTCGGTCAGGAGCCGTCGATCGACCTGACACCGTTGCGGGCCGAGCGGTTCGCCGAGGCGGACGGCACCCGGGTGGAACCCATCGTCATCTGACCCGCCACCACACCACACCACCACGAAGGACGTCATGGGAGCACCACGAGCTGAACTGACCGGCAAGGTCGCGATCGTCACCGGCGCCGCACGCGGCATCGGGCAGGCGATCGCCAGTCGATTCGCGGCCGAAGGGGCCTCCGTCGCGCTGTCGGACATCGACGTCGCGGGGGTCGAGGACGCGGCGCAGGCCCTCAGCCGGAATGGCGCGAATGTAATCGCCGTCGGCGGGGACGCAGGGGTCGCGGCCGATGTCGACCGGCTGATCCAGGCGACGGTGGACCGGTTCGCACGCGTCGACATCCTGGTCAACAATGCCGGCGACGTCACGACCCTGCGCCACTTCCTCGACAGCGATCTCCAGTGGTGGGACCGGCTGGTGCGGACCAACCTCACGAGCCACTACCTGTGCACCCGCGGGGTGGCCGGCCTGATGGCCGCCGCTGGAGGCGGCTGCGTGATCAACATGTCCAGCGGCGGCGCCAACCGCGCACACCGTGGGATGGTCGCCTACGACGCCACCAAGGGCGCCATCGAGGCGATGACGCGCAGCCTCGCGCTCGATCTGGCGCCGTACGGCATCAGGGTGAACGCGCTGGTGCCGGGACTGATCGCGACCAACCCCAGGCATCTGGAGCCCGCGGCGCGCAAGTTGCGAGATGAAACCATTCCGCTGGGGCGGGGTGGGACGCCGGAGGATCTCGCCGGACCCGCGGTCTTCCTCGCCTCCGACGACGCCGCCTACGTCACCGGCGCGTGCCTGGTGGTCGATGGCGGGGTGCTGGTGCAGCAACGGTCGCCTCAGGTCGAGGTGTTCGGGCTGGACAAGTTCCCCCGCATACCCGGCAGCCGGTTCTCCTGAGCTACCCGAGCTGACATCTGTTCCGAAATAACTACAGGCCCCGTCCCGCGGGGCCTGTAGTGGTGGAGGTGCCGGGAATCGAACCCGGGTCCTTCGTCGCTTTGATGGGTCTTCTCCGGGCGCAGTGTGCCTCGCCTCTACTCGGCCCCACCGATCACGCACACAAGTCGGTGTGACAGGCCCAGTCGCTGTGAGTTGTCCCGCGCTCCCCCGCGACCGTGGAGTTCGGTAAGTCACCTAGCTGATGCCAGGATCCGGGTCGGTGACGAACCCGGGCTGACAGACCCGTTCCGCTACTTAGGCAGCGAGAACGAAGTCAGCGCGATTATTATCGGCGCTTATTTTTTTGTGCATCGCTTTTTTAACGAGGTCAGCAATGCGGTCCTCGGCCCGCTTCCCCTCATCTCAACGTCCGAAGTCGAGACCATTCACCCCCTTCTGGGCGGCGTGCGCCCAACGTGCCCACCACGGGAGTACCGCGGCCGGCAGGCTCCATCATGCCATGGCCGCCGTGCCCCCACCGCGAATTGATCTCCGGGCGAGCGCGCCCGTCCAGCTGTTCGGCAGAACTTACCTAGGCCAACGGACCACCCTGTACAACTACACCGTGGCCGACACTCATCGCGAGATCGAGACCAAGTTCGACGTCGCCCCGGACTTCACCCTCGGGGGCCTGGCCGATTTCGCCGCCCCGGGATGCAGCGCGCAGAGCCAGACGGTGCAGCTGGCCAGCGCCTACTACGACACCGCCGAGCAGAGCCTGCTGGGTTCGCGGCTCACTCTGCGCCGGCGTACCGGAGAGGCCGATACCGGCTGGCACCTCAAGGTTCCGGGCGCGGGTTTCCGTACCGAGCTGCACTGGCCGCTAGCCGGCCACGACGAGGCGCCGGAGGAGTTGCGCACCCTGATCCGCCCGTTCACCGGCAGCGCCGAGCTGGCGCCGACCGTCACCCTCAGAACCAGCCGGACCATCCACCGGGTCCTCGCGGCCGACGGCCGGCTGGTCTTCGAGCTGGCCGACGACGAGGTCCGCGCCGTCTCCGAGGGTGCCCCGGTGGCGACCCCGCGCTGGCGGGAGGTGGAGGTGGAACTCGGCCAGGTGGGCACCGCCGCCGACCTCGACCGGGCCACCGGCCTGCTGCTCGCCCGCGGCGCCTTTCCGTCCCGCTGGAGCTCGAAGCTGCAGCGGGCGCTAGTGGGCCAGCCCGACGACCCGGCCGAGCACACCGCCGCCACCATCCTGACGTCCTACCTGCGGGCCCAGTGCGACGCCCTCACCGCGGGCCACTTCGCCATCTCGCTCAAACCGTTCGAGCCCGGCGCCACCAGCCAGCCGCACGAGGCGATCCACCAGACCCGGGTCGCGACCCGGCGGCTGCGGGCCGCGTTGCGGATCTTCGCCTCGCTGTTCGAGGCCGAGCCCGCCGGTCGCCTGCAGGACGAGCTTGCCTGGTTCGCCGCGGAGCTGGGCGAGGTACGCGACCGCGAGGTGCTGCGCAGCCGGCTGGCCCGCGCCATCGACGAGCTGCCCGCCTACCTGGTGGTCGGCCCGATCGCCGACCGCGTCGATGAGGTGCTGCTCAGCGAGCTGCGCCAGCACGCCGACGCGCTGCTGGCCACCATGCGCGACGAGCGCTACAGCGTGCTCGTCCAGGATCTGGCCCGCTGGCGCAAGCAGCCGCCGTTCACACCGGAGGCCGCCGGCCCGCCCGACATCCTGGCCGGCTACGTGGCCGCCGCCGAGCGCAAGGTCGCCAAGCGGATGGCACGCTCGGCCGGAAACCACAGTCCCGACGAGGAGCTGCACCAGGCCCGCAAGGCCGGCAAGCGCGCCCGCTATGCCGCGGAGGCAGCCGCGCCGGCGCTGGGCAAGCAGGCGAGCAAGATCGCCAAGCGCGCATCCCGGCTGCAGACGTTGCTCGGCGAGCATCAGGACGCCGTGGTGGCCACCGAGCTGCTCCGCCGGATCGCCGACCAGGCTGCCGACGACGGCCAGAACACCTTCACCTACGGCATCCTGGTCGCCGACCAGCGCCGGACCGCGGCAGCCTCGGCGCAAGCGGCCCGGGCCAGCATGACCAGCTAGCCGGAGACGGCGGCCTGGCCCGGTTCCGGCATGACCAGCTAGCCGGAGACGGCGGCCTGGCCCGGTTCCAGCCGGCCGTAGCGGGCGATCACCTTGTCGAGCTGGAAGCCGAGCGAGGCGTACAGCGCGCCGGCGCCTGACGCGTTCTGCGAGTCGACGCCGAGGCAGGCCTTGGCATAGCCCTGCTCGGCCATCGCCCGCAACGACGCCGCCAGGCAGGCCCGCGCCAGGCCGGCGCCCCGGGCCCGCTGCCGGGTGCCGACCAGGTTCACCCACGCCTCCCCGGGCACCCATTGGTTGACCAGCACGTAGGCCTGCACCTCGCCGTCGGAGTCCAGGCTGACGAACGAGCAGTCCGGCCGGAACGTCCGGGAGCTGGCCATGTCACGCCAATCCGCAGCATCCGCCGGAATCGAGCCCCAGTGGGTGCTGAAGGCGTCGTTGTGCGCCAGCCGGACAGCCTCTTCCAGCTCGGCCGAGTACGGCTGCACCGGCAGCTCAGGTGGTGGTGGCACGACACCAGGGATCGGCCGGGCCATCTCGTGGTGGTAGCGCACGATCCGGTAGCCACGGTGTTCCAGCATCGGACGCACCGACGCTCCTTCGAGACCGCCGGAAACCCGCAGCATCACCGGCACGCCTGGATGCCGCTGAGCCGCGAGCTCGAGGGCGCGCGCCTCCATCCGGTCCATGATCTGCCTACCCAGGCCCAGCCCCCGCTGGTCGGGACGGACCCCGCCGACGATCTCGGCCCGGGCCTGGCCCTCGAACAGGCCCGAGGAAACCCGCAACTGGCCGAACCCGGCGAGCACCCCGTCCCGCCACACCCCGACGGTGTCCAGCCGCGGGTCGACGCCCGGCTCCTGCAGCTCCTCGGCCAGCGCCTCGGCCTCGTAGAACTCCTCCGTGCCGTCTGCCTCGGCGAGCATGTTGGTCAGCTCGGCCCAGTCAGCCACCGTGTCGGCGCTCAACGGCTGCCAGCTCACTGCCATCGCGGTAGGTGCTCCTTAGTCGGTTCGGCCCTTGGCGCGGCGTCCCAGCACCCGGCTGATCTCCCGGTCGGCGTCCCGCTTGGCCATGTCCTGGCGCTTGTCGTAGGTCTTCTTGCCCTTGGCCAGGGCGATCTCGACCTTCACCTTGCCTTCGACGAAGTACAGCGAGAGCGGAACCAGGGTCAGTCCGGATTCCTTGGTCTTGCCGATCAGCCGCAGGATTTCACCCTTGTGCAGCAACAGTTTGCGCACCCGGCGCGGGGTGTGGTTGGTCCACGATCCGAAGGCGTACTCCGGGATGTGCACGTTGTGCAGGTACACCTCGCCGTCGTCGATGGTGGCGAAACCGTCGACCAGCGACGCTCGTCCCAGCCGCAGCGACTTGACCTCGGTGCCCATCAGCACGATGCCGCACTCATAGGTGTCGACGATAAGGAAGTCGTGCCGCGCCTTCTTGTTCTGCGCGATGATCTTGCGGACCGGGCGGTTGGAGGACTGTGCGGTTGCGGCGGCCATGAGGCAAAGCTACAGCCGGACGTAGAGCCGCAGCGTCAGCCAGGCAGTGACCGCCGCCAGGACCACACCGGCGATCAGGCCGACCCCGCCGGCCAGGATGATGTCGTTGACCGAGATCGGCTGGAGGATCCTGGACTTCACCTGATCGCCGAGCAGGCCGTCCAGGAAGACCACCTTGGCCACCCAGTTGCCCACCATCGCCAGCACCGCGCCGACCACGGCCGCGAGCATCGCCTCGATCACGAACGGCAGCTGGGTCATCCAGCGCGAGGCCCCGACCAGGCGCATGATGCCGGTCTCATTGCGGCGCTGCTGGGCCGCGGTCTGGATGGTGTTGGCCATCTGCAGCAATGCGCAGATCAGCACCACGAAGAACATCACGAACGAGCCGACCCGCCCGGTGTCGAAGAGCCGCAGCATGGTCTTGAGGCTGACGTCCTGATTCTGGATCTGCTCGACGCCCGCGACTCCTGCGTAGCGGGCCGCCACCGGCTCGTAGTCGGCCTTGAGGTCACGCAGCTTGATGGTGAACGACGACGGGATGGCGCCCGGCCCCGCCTCATCGACCACCTTCTCGCCCAGCCGCTGCTTGGCGATCTGGGTGGCCTGTTCCTCGTTGAGGTACTGCACGCCGGTGATCTGCGGATCGGCGTTCAACTTGGCCTGCAGGGCCAGCCGCTCCTGGTCGGTGATCTTGTGCTTGCAGGGCGATCCGGGGCTCTGGTTCGAGGTCTGGGTGCAGAGGTAGATCGAGACGTTGATCTTGTCCTTGTAGGCCTCCTGGGTCTTGGCGATCTCCTTGTTGATCAACAGCGCCCCGCACAGGAAGAACAGCGCGATCGCGGTCGAGAGCACCAGCGCGATGGTCATGCTGGCATTGCGCCGCAGCCCGGTGGCGACTCCGGACATCAGATAGCTAGCGCGCATGGTCCTTGCTCCGATCGGTGTTCGCTGGTCAACAGGTGGGACGGGAGGTGCTGGGGGCCAGCCGTCTCAGCGGCCGATGCCGTAGACGCCACGGTTCTGGTCCCGGACGACGTGGCCGAGCTCCAGCTCGATCACCCTGCGCCGCATGGCGTCGACGATGTTGTTGTCGTGGGTGGCCATCACCACCGTGGTGCCCTTGCGATTGATCCGCTCCAGCAGGCCCATGATGCCCTGGCTGGTGTCCGGGTCGAGGTTTCCGGTCGGCTCGTCGGCCAGCAGCACCAGCGGCCGGTTGACGAACGCCCGGGCGATGGCGACCCGCTGCTGCTCGCCACCGGACAGCTCGTTCGGGTAGCGATGGGCCTTGCCCTCCAATCCCACCATCTCCAGCACCTCGGGAACCGAGCGGGTGATCGCGCGCTGGGACTTGTTGATCACCTCCAGGGCGAAGGCCACGTTCTCGAACACGGTCTTCTTCTCCAGCAACCGGAAGTCCTGGAACACGCAGCCGATCCCCCGGCGGAGCTCGGGCACCTTGCGGGCGGGCAGCTTGGCGATGTCCTTGCCGTTGACGATGACGCTGCCCTTGGTCGGCACGTCCTCGCGCAGCAGCAGCCGCAGCACCGAGGACTTGCCCGACCCGGAGGCGCCGATCAGGAAGACGAACTCTCCCTTGTCGATGTCCAGAGACACCCCGTCCAGAGCTGGCCGGGTGCTGGCGGCATAGATCTTGGTGACGTTCCGGAGCGCGATCACGGGAGGCCATCTTACCGTCCGGTAGGCCGTGCGCTCGGCCACCGCGCCCGGTCGGCGTCGCTGAAAATGCCCCAAAAACCCCTCGAAACGGCCGTGAAAGTGCAAAGCTCCGTCCGGATTCGTCATCGATAGGGAGTTCGACTGGCACTGCACCGGCGCCATGATCGACCGGGACACCTTCCTCACCGCCTCGCACTGCATCGTGGACTGGTCGGCCGACCCGTCGCTCGACCACTTCTACGTCTCGCTGGAGCAGGACGTGCAGGGCAAGCTGGACGCGGCCGCGGCGCGGGGACTGTCCGGCACGGCCGCGGCGCAGTACTTCCTGTCGCGCGGCTGGGCGGTGGAGGGCTCCGGCGTCGCCGATCCCAGCTACGGGCAGGTCCAGTCTGATCCGCATGACATCGCGGTGGTGGACTTCGCGGGTCGCTCGGTCACCCCGGCGAACCGGTGGAGCTTCACCCCGGCCAAGCTGCCCGCTGCCGGCCTGCTGTCCACCCTGACCTCCAGCCAGTTGGAGGCGGCCCCGTGGCTGGCTGTCGGCTACGGCACCGAGGAGGCCCAGACCGGCGGTGGTCCGCAGAGCCACCCGGGCGGCGGGGTCCGGCTCAAGGCCTCGCTCGGCTTCGACGCGCTGAACGCGTCCTGGATCCGGCTGGCGATGATCGAGGCCCAGGGATATGGCGGCGCCTGCTACGGCGATTCGGGCGGGCCGAACTTCGTGACGCTGAACGGCGCCATGCTGCTGGCCGGCGTCACGGTCACCGGTGACACACCGTGCTATGCCACGAACGTCGCATACCGGACGG
>NZ_DASVSG010000147.1:0-14799 GCF_036388195.1 Jatrophihabitans sp.
CTGGTCATCGACTACCTGGACCAGACCGGACGCGGGCCGGTGCACCTGATCGGCAACTCGATGGGCGGAGCGATCTGCATCCAGGTGGCGGCCCAGCGGCCCGACCTGGTGCGCACGCTGAGCCTGGTCTCGCCCGCGGTGCCGGACCTGCGGCCGAAGAAGGGCTCGGACGCCCTGATGCCGCTGCTGCTGGTGCCGGGCCTGGGGACCCGGGTACTGGCCCGGCTGGACCAGCTGCCGCCGGAACGGCGGGTCCGCGCGGTGATCGAGCTCTGCTTCGCCCATCCCGAGCGGGTGCCGGCCAACCGGCTGGCCGAGGCGGTCGAGGAGCTGCAGACCCGACGTGGCTACGCGTGGTCGGGTGAGGCGATGCTGCGGTCGCTGCGGGGCCTGGTACGCAGCTACCTGACGGTCGGCACCAGGTCGCCGTGGCATGCGCTGAGCCAGATCCAGGTACCCACGGTGGTGATCTGGGGTCAGGTCGACCGGCTGGTCGACGTCGCCAACGCCCCCCGGGTCGCCAGGACCCTGCCCGATGCCAGCCTGCTGGTGCTGCCCGACGTGGGGCACACCGCGCAGCTGGAGGACCCGGTCATCACCGCCAGAGCCATCCTGGGCTTGCTGACCCACGCAAATGCCGCTTCCTCGCAGGCGGGTGTGGGATCGTAACCCGGTGACTCGACCGAGCGCCCAGCAGCGCCAGCGCCACGCCGCCGGTCGGGTTCCCTCAGCCGGCCAGCCCGGGCCGCCGAGAGGCCCGGGAGCCCGCTGGCGCGCCTTCGCCGGCCGGTACGGCTGGCGCGCGTACGCGCTGCCGGTGCTCACCGTGGTCAGCCTGCTGGCGATCTTCAACATCGGCTCGCGCCGTGACCAGCCACCGGCCCGCGCCGCGGCCGGCATCACGACGGCGGCCGGCATCGGGGTCACCACCCCCGCGCCGGTCAGCACCGTCACACCTACCGCCACGCGCCCCGCGAGCGCCACGGCCACCGCGCCCCGCACCTCGGCCACTCCCAGCAAGCCGGTGACCAGCCCGCCGACGCAGACCCTGGCCTCACCCGCCCTGCCGCCCGGGCCGCCCTACACCTTCCAGGGCACCGGCAGCTTCTCCACCGTGGCCGGCCATTCGGCGGTGCTCGGCAAGGGCCAGCTGTTCCGGTTCACCATCGATGTCGAGAACGGCATCACCGGCGTGGACCGCAGGGTGTTCGCCGACACCGTGATGGCGGCGCTCAGCGATCAGCGGTCCTGGATCGGCGGCGGCGCGGTGGCGCTGCAGCGGGTGGAGTCCGGGCAGCCGGTCGACTTCCGGATCAGCCTGAGCGCTCCGACGACGGTGCGGCGGGTGTGCGGGTACTCGTTGCGGATCGAGACGTCCTGCTACGCCGGCAGCGAGGGCCGGGTGGTGCTCAACGTGTCGCGCTGGACCCGGGGCGCGGTGGTCTTCGACGGCGACCTGGTCAACTACCGCCGCTACGCGGTCAACCACGAGATCGGCCACGCGCTGGGGCACAACCACGCCCACTACTGCCTGCGCAACGGCATGGCGCCGGTGATGATGCAGCAGAGCATCGGGACCAGGACCGTCAGCCGGGTCTGCCGTCCCAACCCCTGGCCGTTCCCGCCGGGCGTCTCGGACGCGCCGGGCGCCGAGCAGGTCGGCGACCAGCCCGATGCGGAGTTCTTCCGGCGCAATTCCTCCTGAGCCGGGCAGCTCCCGCGGCAGGGAGGCCGCGACAGCCTGCGGATGTTCGGCTGCCCCGGCGTATGGGAATCTGTCAGCGCTGTTCCGACGTTGTGGCAGCGACCGTCCGTGCTCACCATCCCGGGCGCGCCAGTTCAGCCCCAGCTCTGCCCCTGGAAGGAAACCGAGAGCTCGTGTCCCTGCCACCGCTCGTCGAACCCGCCGAATCGCTGACCGTCGATGAGGTACGCCGGTACAGCCGCCACCTGATCATCCCCGACGTGGCGATGGTCGGCCAGAAGCGGCTGAAGAATGCCAGGGTGCTGTGCGTCGGCGCCGGCGGCCTCGGCTCACCGGCCCTGATGTACCTGGCGGCGGCCGGCGTCGGCACCCTGGGCATCGTCGAGTTCGACGTGGTCGACGAGTCCAACCTGCAGCGCCAGATCATTCACGGCCAGTCCGACATCGGCCGCTCCAAGGCCGAGTCCGCCCGCGACAGCGTCCGCGAGATCAACCCGCTGGTGAACGTCGTCGTGCACGAGGCCCGGCTGGACAACAGCAACGTGCTGGAGATCTTCGCCCAGTACGACCTGATCGTCGACGGCACCGACAACTTCGCCACCCGTTACCTGGTCAACGACGCGGCGGTGCTGCTGGACAAGCCCTACGTGTGGGGCTCGATCTACCGCTTCGACGGGCAGGCCTCGGTGTTCTGGGACCGGTACGGCCCCAACTACCGCGACCTCTATCCCGACCCGCCGCCGCCCGGCATGGTCCCCTCGTGCGCCGAGGGCGGCGTGCTCGGTGTGCTGTGCGCCTCGATCGGCTCGATCATGGCCACCGAGGCGATCAAGCTGATCACCGGTGTCGGCGAGCCGCTGGTCGGACGGCTGATGATCTACGACGCCCTGGAGATGACCTACAACCAGGTCAGGATCCGCAAGGACCCGGCCACCAAGCCGATCACCGGGCTGATCGACTACGAGGCATTCTGCGGGGTGGTCTCCGAGGAGGCCCAGCAGGCGGCCGTCGGGTCCACCATCACCGCTGCCGAGCTCAAGGAGCTGCTGGAGTCGGGCAAGCCGGTGGAGCTGATCGACGTCCGGGAGCCGGCCGAGTGGGAGATCGTGTCGATCCCCGGCGCCAAGCTGATCCCCAAGGACCAGATCCTGCGCGGGGACGCGCTCGCCTCGCTGCCCCAGGACCGCCAGATCGTCATGTACTGCAAGACCGGCATCCGCTCGGCCGAGACGCTGGCCGCGGTGAAGAACGCCGGGTTCGCCGACGCCGTGCACGTCCAGGGTGGGGTGACCGCCTGGGTCAAGCAGGTGGACCCCTCGCTACCCTCCTACTGAGCCCGCCCGCCGCGCCATGACCGAGGACCTGCCGCTGGCCCAGCGGATCCTGGACTGCGTCGAGTCGATCCCGCCGGGCAAGGTGATGAGCTACGCCGACGTCGCCGAATACTGCGGCAGCCGGGCGGCCCGCAACGTCGGACGGGTGTTGGCCGCCGACGGCGGCACGGTGGCCTGGCACCGGGTGCTGCGCTCGGACGGCAGCTGCGCCGAGCATCTGCGTGCCGAGCAGCTGTCCCTGCTGGCCGCCGAAGGGGTCCCGATCCGGGGCGACCGGGTGGACCTGGCCGCCGCCCGCTGGGACGGCCGCTGAGCACCAGCGGGCTGACACCGGTTATCCGGACGCGGTTGCCCGGAAGCGTCTAAACCTCGACGGCTGGCCGCGACACGGCCGGTCGCCTCCCCGAAACTGTCGCCGCAGCGTGATGCCATTGCGATGTGTTGGCAAGCGTTCCGTCCGAGCCCGCGTTCCGGCTGGTGCATCCGCACCTACCGGCGCTGCGGGAGCCGGTGCCCGACGCCGACCAGCAGCGGGTGATCGACCACGACCTGGGCGTGCTGCGGGTGCTGGCAGGCCCGGGCACCGGAAAGACCACCGCGCTGGTGGAATCGGTGGTCGACCGGGTCAGCCGGCGGGGCGTGCCGATCGAGAACATCCTGCTGCTCACCTTCTCCCGCCGGGCGGCCGGCCAGCTGCGCGACCAGGTCACCGCGCGGTTGCAACGGACCCTCTCCGAGCCGGTGGCACGAACCTTCCACTCCTACGCGTTCGGGCTGGTGCGCCGGGCTGCCGTGCTCGCCGGCGATCCGCCGCCGCGGCTGCTGTCTGGCTCCGAGCAGGACGTCACGCTGCGCGAGCTGCTGGCCGGCCGGCTGGCCGACCGGGTCGATGCCTGGCCGGCCGGGCTGTCGGCCGCCGTGCACACCCAGGCCTTCGCCGACGAGCTGCGCGACCTGCTGATGCGAGCCGTCGAGCGGGATGTCAGCCCGCAGGCGCTCGCCGAGCTGGGGGTCAAGCACGACCGTCCCGACTGGGTGGTGGCCGCTGATGTGCTACGCGAATATCTCGACGTCACCGCGCTGAAGGCGCCCGGGGCCTTCGACGCCGCCGAGCTGATCCAGCGGGCCAGTTCCGAGCTGCGGCGCAACCCGGAGCTGCTCGCCGCCGAGCGCCGGCAACGGCGGCGGATCTTCGTCGACGAGTACCAGGACACCGATCCGGCCCAGATCGAGCTGCTCAAGCTGATCACCGCCGGCGCCGACGAGCTGGTGCTGATCGGCGACCCGGACCAGGCGATCTACTCCTTCCGGGGCGCCGAGCAGAGCGCCATGGCCGACATCGACCTGCATTTCGGCTGGCTGCCGGGCACCCCGCGGCCCGATCCGGAGCCCGCCGGCCAGCTCCAGCTGAGCACCCCGGTGGAGACGGTGTCGCTGACCCAGTGCCGGCGCAGCGGGCCGGTGCTGGTCGCGGCGTCCCGGCGGATCGCCGCCCGGCTCAGCGGCCCGGCCCAGCACCGGGCGCTGGTGTCGGCCAGCGACCTCGGCCCCGGCACGGTCGATGTGGCGGTGTTCAGCTCGGCCAGCCAGGAGGCGGCACACATCGCCTCGGTGCTGCGCCGCGCGCACGCCGAGGACCAGGTGCCCTGGTCGCAGATGGCGGTGCTCGTCCGGTCCGTCGGCCCGGCCGCCGACAGCCTGCGGCGGGGCCTGGTGGCGGCCGGCGTGCCGGTCGGGCAGGCGGTCCGCGGCCCGCTGATCGACGAGCCGGTGGTGGCCCAGCTGCTGGAGCTGCTGCGGTGCGTGGCCGATCCGGCAGCCGTCCAGCCCGAGGCCGCCGAGGCGCTGCTGCTCGGCGCGGTGGGACGGGCCGACCCCCTGCAGGTGCTGCGGATGCGCCGGCACCTGCGGCGGGCGCCGGCCGGCCCGCTGAGCCTGGCGGACCTGGTCACCGAGCCGGGCGCGCTGGCTCTGGTCCCGGCCGCGGTCCGCCAGCCGGTCGAGCGGCTGCGGGCGGTCATCGACGCCGGCGCCGATGCGGTGGCGGTGCCCGGCTGCTCCGCCGAGGACGTGCTGTGGGCGGTCTGGCAGGCCAGCGGCCTGTCGTCCCGGCTCAATCGCCGCAGCCTGGCCGGCGGCCCGGACGGAGCCCGCGCCGACCGGGCCCTGGACGCCGTCCTCGCCCTGTTCATGGAGGCCGCGAAGCTGTCCGACCGCAGCCCCGGCAGCGGGATCAGCCAGCTGCGGGACTGGGTCAGCCAGCTGCAGATCACCGACACCGGAGCGACCCGGCGGGCGGTGACCGAGGAGGTCTCGATCCTCACCGCGCACGCCAGCAAGGGCCTGGAGTGGCAGCTGGTGTGCGTGGCCGGCGTCCAGGACGGCGTCTGGCCGGACCTGCGGCAGCGCGGCTCGCTGCTGGGCTCGGACCTGCTGGTCGATCTGGTGGCGCACCGGGCCCGGGTGTCCAGCGGGCTGCTCGCCGAGCGGCTGACCGAGGAGCGCCGGCTGTTCTACGTGGCCATCACCCGCGCCAGCCGCGCGCTGCTGGTGACCGCCGTCGACAGCGACGATGCCCAGCCGTCCCGGTTCGTCGAGGAGCTGGACCCGCTGCCCGACACCATCGAGTCCCGGCCGGTGGCCACCGCTTCCCGCAGGTTCCTGCTCGCCGGCCTGGTCGCCGAGCTGCGCGGGGTGCTGGTGGACCCGAACGCGTCCGAGGACGAGCTGGCCGCGGCCGCCGAGCAACTGGCCAGGCTCGCCGAGGCGCGCGTGCCCGGAGCCCACCCGCGGGAGTGGTGGGGACGGGCGGCGCTGTCCAGCGACGGCCCGATCCGGCCCCGGTCGCTCGGCCCGGTGCCGATCCGGCCCTCGAAGTTCCAGGCCTACACCGACTGCGAGCTCCGGGCGCTGCTGATGGACCTCGGCGCCACCGATGCCACCGACGAGGTGGCCGCGTCCCTGGGCACCCTGGTGCACTGGGTCGCCGAGCAGGTCGAGCCGGGCGCGGGAATCGAGGAGCTGACCGCGCTGCTGGAGCAGGGCTGGTCCCGGCTGGACTTCGGAGCCCCCTGGCACGCCGTCGCCGAGCGGGCCCGGGCGCAGCGGATGCTGGCGGCGCTGGCGTCCTGGCTGGTCGACAGCCGCGCCAAGCTGACCCTGGTGGCCCGCGAGGAGCCGTTCAAGGTGCAGATCGGCGACGCGGTGCTGTCGGGCAAGGTGGACCGGCTCGAGCGTGACCGCGACGGCCGGCTGGTGGTGATCGACCTCAAGACCGGCAAGAGCAAGCCCACCCAGAAGGACGTCGCCGTCCACCCGCAGCTGGCGGTGTACCAGCTCGCGGTGGCCGAGGGCGCCTTCACCGGTGGCGAGCCCGCCGAGCCGGGGGGAGCCCAGCTCGTCCAGATCGGGACGGCGACACCCGGTGCGCAGGCCCAGCCACCGCTGGCGGACTTCCCCGATCCCGGATCGGTCGCCGCCGACCTGGCCCGGGTCGCCGCGGTGCTGCGGGGCAACACGGTGACGGCGCAACCCGGCAAGGCCTGCAGCCGGTGCCTGGTGCGCAGCTGCTGCCCGGCCCAGGACGACGGCCGGCAGGTGACCCAATGAGGGCCCCGGTGAGGACGTCGGCAAGGGCGCCCCTGAGGACTTCGGCGCGGGTCCCGACGAGCGCCCGGGTGCGCGCCCCGGCCCGCTACCAGCCCGCCGACGTCGCCCGGCTGCTCGGGTTGTTCCCGCCGACCGACGAGCAGGCCGCGGTGATCCAGGCGCCGCTGGAGCCGGCGGTGGTGATCGCCGGCGCCGGGTCCGGCAAGACCGAGACGATGGCCGCCCGGGTGGTCTGGCTGGTCGCCAACGAGCTGGTCGAACCGGACCGGATCCTCGGCCTGACCTTCACCCGCAAGGCGGCCGGTGAGCTGCAGCACCGGATCCGGGCGCGGCTGAAGTCCCTGAACCGGGCGCTGGGCCGCAGCTCGGAGGCCGGTGAGCCCACCGTCCTCACCTACGCCGCGTATTCCGGCCGCCTGGTCGAGGAGCACGGCATCGTGCTGGGCTGCGAGTCCGGGTCGCGGCTGCTCACCGAGGCGGCCCGCTGGCAGGTCGCCGATGCGGTCGTCCGGCGCTATGACGGCATGTTCTCCGTCGAGCCCGGCGTGGTGGCCACCGTGACCGAGCGGTTGCTGAACCTGTCCGGCCAGCTCGCCGACCACCTGGCCGAGCCGGAGCAGGTCCGCCGGCTCGCCGCCCGGCTGCGCGAGGAGCTGGCCCCGTTGCCGGCCAAGCCCGGCGCCCGGACCCGGAACCGGCCGGAGAACGTCGAGAAGCTGCTGGAGAGCCTGACCAAGCGGCTGGACCTGCTGCCGCTGGTCGAGCTGTTCGACGAGCGCAAGCGGGCCGAGGGGCTGCTGGACTTCGCCGACCAGATGGTGCTGGCGAGCAGGCTGGCCGCGATGCCGGCGGTCGCGACGGTCGAGCGCTCCCGCTATGACGTCGTGTTGCTGGACGAGTACCAGGACAGCGGCCACGCCCAGATCCAGATGCTGTCGGCGCTGTTCGGCGACGGCCGCGCGGTGACCGCGGTCGGCGACCCGCTGCAGTCGATCTACAGCTGGCGCGGCGCCAGCTCGGCCAACATCGGCAAGTTCTCCGAGCGGTTCCGCACCCGTTCCGGCAAGCCCGCGCCGGTGTACTCGCTGATGACCAGCTGGCGCAACGACCGCCGGATCCTCTCGGTCGCCAACCGGGTCGCCGAACAGCTGCGCGGCCCGGGCGGCCTGCCGCTGACGGCCCGTCCCGACGCGCCGGCGGGCCGGGTGCTGGCCCGCTACAGCGAGTCCGTCGCCGACGAGGCCGGCTGGCTCGCCCGGCAGCTGCGGGCGGAGTGGGACGCCCGGCTGGACTGGACCTCGGGCCAGCGCACCCTGGCGGTGCTGGTGCGCAAGCGTTCGGGCATCGCGCTGATCGCCCAGGCGCTGCGCGACGCGGGGCTGCCGGTGGAGGTCGTCGACATCGGCGGCCTGCTGACGCTGCCTGAGATCGCCGATGTCCGGGCGGTGCTGCAGGTGCTGGCCGACCACAACGCGGGCGGCTCGCTGGCCCGGCTGCTGACCGGCGCCCGCTGGCGGATCGGCCCGGCCGACCTGGTGGCGCTGCACCAGCGGGCCAGGGTGCTGGCCAGGCTGACCGGGCTGGCGATGAGCGGGGCATCCGACCCTGCCGCATCCGACCCCGCCGCGTCCGACCCCGCCGCATCCGGCGCCGCCGCGTCCGGCAGGGCCGCCCAGCCCGATGACGACGAGCGCATCGAGCCGTCCCTGGTGGAAGCGCTCGACGACCTCGGCGAGGCGTCGCAGTACTCCGCCGAGGGCTACCGGCGGCTGGCCGAGTGCGCGGCGATGCTGCGGGGACTGCGCCGGCGGCTGGAGCTGCCGCTGCCGGACCTGGTGGCCGAGGTCGAGCGCGCGCTCGGCCTCGACGTCGAGGTCGCGTCCCGGCCGGGCGCCGAGCACGCCGGCCGGGCCAACCTCGACCGGTTCATCGACGAGGCGGCCCGGTTCGCCAGCGACCGCGCCGCCGCCGGGGTGTCGGCCTTCCTCGGCTACCTGCGCGCGGCCGAGGAGGAGGAGTACGGGCTCAAGCCCGCGACGCTGGAGGTGCTGCCCGACCGGGTGCAGGTGCTGACCGTGCACGGCGCCAAGGGCCTGGAATGGGACGTGGTGGCGGTGGCCGGCCTGGTCGCCGACGGCTTTCCCGACATCGCGAAGAACCATGACTGGGCCAGCACGCCGGCGCTGCTGCCGTCCCCGCTGCGCGGTGACGCCGCCGACCTGCCGGTGCTGGACTTCGCCGGCTGCCAGCACCACGGCGACAGCGAGGCCCGGATCGCCGACCACCGGACCCGGCTCAAGCAGCGGCACCTGGACGAGGAACGCCGGCTGGCCTATGTGGCCTTCACCCGCGCGCGCAAGGCGCTGTACGCCTGCGGAGCCGCCTGGGGCGCCGGCAGCAAGCCCCGTCCGGCGTCGGTGTTCCTGGAGGAGTTGCGCGAGTCCGACGCGGTCGAGGTCGACGGCTGGTGGCAGGTCGCCGACGGCGAGCAGAACCCGATGTCCGGGGTGGAGCTCGGCCAGCGCTGGCCGGCCGATCCGCTGGCGGGCCGGCGTCCCCTGATCGAGCGCGGCGCCAGCCGGGTGCTGGCCGCGATGAACCACCTGCGCGCCTTCGACGCCCCGAGCGAGGCCAGCCAGCTGGCCGCCTCGCAGCGCAGCCCGCTGGCCAAGCTGTGGGAGCGGGACGTGGACCTGCTGCTGGCCGAACGGGCGGCAGCGGCCGAGCTGGGCGTGATCGAGGTGGCCGTCCCGGACCAGCTGTCGGTCTCCGACGTGGTGACCCTGGCGGCCGATCCCGGCGAGCTGGCCCGGCGGCTGCGCAGGCCGCTGCCCCAGCGGCCGGCCAAGCAGGCCCGTCGCGGCACGGCCTTCCACCAGTGGCTCGAACAGCGCTGGGCCGCCGAGTCCCTGCTCGACATCGACGACCTGCCGGGCGCGGTCGACGAGCTGGCCGACGCCGGCGAGCTCGAAGCCCTCAAGGCCGCGTTCGAGCGCAGCAGCTGGGCCGACCGGACCCCGATCGCGGTCGAGGTCGGCTTCGAGATGTCGTTCGGCGCCCGGGTGGTCCGGGGCCGGATGGATGCCGTCTTCTGTGACCCGGACGGCCGCTACACCGTCGTCGACTGGAAGACCGGCCGGCCGCCGACCGGCGCCGACGCCGAGGCCAAGGCGGTGCAGCTGGCGCTCTACCGGCTCGCCTGGGCGGCCATCCGCGGCATTCCGGACTCCGAGCTCGGCTCGGTGGGCGCGGCGTTCTACTACGTGGGAGCGGATCGGACGGTGGCGCCGGCGAACCTGCTCGACGCCGGGCAGCTGCGCGAGCTCATCAACGGCGGCCTCTGAGAGCGGCGTCGGGCTGCTACCCGAGGCCCGGGGGCGATAACCTCGCGACCGTGACCAACGACGTTCGTTCCTACGTGGCCGATCATTCGGCCGACCTGCTCGCCGATCTCGACGCCTGGTTGCGGATCCCCGGCATCAGCGCCCAGCCCGAACGCCGGGACGAGGTGATCCGCAGCGCCGAGTGGTTCGCCGACGCGTGCCGGCGCACCGGGTTCCCGGTCGTGGAGATCTGGCCGACGGACGGGATGCCGACCGTCTATGCCGAGTGGCCGAGCGAGGACCCGGACGCGCCGACCGTCCTGGTGTACGGCCACCACGACGTGCAGCCGGTGGACCCGATCGAGCTGTGGCACACCGACCCGTTCGACCCCACCGTCGACGGCCCGGTGTTGCGGGCCCGTGGCGCCTCCGACGACAAGGGCCAGCTGCTGTTTCACCTGCTCGGGGTGCGCGCGCACCTGGCGACCACCGGCCGGACCAGCCCGGCGGTCACCCTGAAGTTCCTGATCGAGGGCGAGGAGGAGTCCGGCTCGCCGCACTTCGAGGCGCTGCTGGCCGAGCGGCGGGACCGGCTGCAGTGCGATGTCGTGGTGATCACCGACACCGGCATGCTCGCCGAGGACACCCCCAGCGCGGTGACCGGGATGCGCGGCCTGGTGCTCGCCGACGTGCACTTCCACGGGCCCGACCTGGACCTGCACTCCGGCGTCTTCGGGGGCGCGGTGCCCAATCCGGCCCAGGCGGTGGCCCGGCTGACCGCCGCACTGCACGACGACAACGGCCGGGTGCAGGTTCCGGGCTTCTACGACGACGTCCTCGAGCTGAGCGAGCAGGAGCGCGAGCTGCTGACCCGGGTTCCCTTCGACGAGGCCCGGTTCCTGGAGACCAGCAAGTCCCGGGCGCTGGCCGGCGAGGCCGGTTACTCGACGCTGGAACGGATCGGCATCCGGCCGACGGCGGAGGTCAACGGGATCGGCGGGGGCTATCAGGGCGCCGGCAGCAAGACCATCATCCCCAGCGACGCCTTCGTGAAGCTGTCGTTCCGGCTGGTGGCCAACCAGCGCCCGGCCGCCATCCGCGAGGCGGTCCACGCCTTCATCGAGGAGCACACCCCGCCCGGCATCGAGTGCACCATCAACTGGGAGGCCGCCGGGGTGGCGCCCTGCCTGGTGCCCATCGACACCCAGGCCTACCAGGCGCTGTCCAGGGCGGTCTGCGCCGCCTTCGACGCCGACCTGATCCTGCCCACCTGGGAGGGCGGCTCGGGGCCCGAGGCCGCGATCCAGCAGGAGCTGCAGGCGCCGATGGTGTTCCTCGGGGTCGGCCTGCCCGATGACCAGATCCACGCCCCGAACGAGAAGGTGACCCTGTCGATGCTCTACAAGGGCGCCGAGGCGGCCGCGCATCTGTGGCGGGAGTTCGCCGAGGTGGGCCGCGAGGGCCTCAAGAGCTAGATTCGAGGAGATGATCGAGCTACCGCCGCCGAACCAGCCACCGGATCCCTCCGAGGTCCGGGGGCGGCGAGGGGCGGCCCTGGTCGCCGCGGCAGTGGTGCTGCTGCTGGTCGTGGGGGCAGCGCTGGTCAACGGGCGGCGCAACCGCGACAGCGCGGCGCGGCAGGCAGCTGACCGGGTGCAGCAGCAGACCACGGCGCCCACTGGCAGGCCGAGTCCCGGCGGCCCTCTCGGCCCGGACGGCGGCCCGGCGGAGCGGCTGCCGGTGGTCGCCTGCCCGGAGATCCGTGACGAGCAGTCCCGGCTGGGCTATCGCTGCATCGACAACGGGCTCCGGCAGGACTACTCCGACATCTATCTCGGCCTGCGGATCGCGCTCAACCAGGAGGTCGAGCCGGGCTGGGTGATCAGCGAGGGCTCGGGCAACCCGCGCAGCCTGGCCAGCCCGCCGTCGAACGACACGGTCGGCTACGGGCAGAGCCGCAACGCCGCCGCCCCGGCGCTTCCCTCGGCCGCCCAGGTCGAGGCCGAGGTGCGACGGCGCGCGCTGCTGGCCGTGGCGCTGGGCTACGGCGACAAGCCGTCGAGCGTTGTCCTGGCTGAGCACACCAGGTCCTTCCGCGGCGTGCAGGGATTCGAGTTGGTCACCGAGATCACCATCAATCCCACCTACCGCGCTCAGCGCCGCCTCAAGGTCCGCGTCGAGCGGTTGTGGACGGTGGGCCTGCCCACCGCGGCGGGGGTCAGCATCTTCATGCTGTCGATCCCCGACAACCGGGCCGATCTGTGGGCGAAGGCCGAGGCCACCGTCGGGACCGTGCACGTGCTCTGAGCGCCGGCTTGGTTAGGGTGTCGGAGTGCCCACCTCGTCACGTCTGCCTGCCCTGCCGTCGCTGTCCTTCGACCTGATGCGCCACACGCTGCGCAATGGCCTGCGGGTCGTGCTGGCGCCGGACCGGCGAGCGCCGGTGGTCTCGATCGCCGTGCTCTACGACGTCGGGTTCCGTTCCGAGCCCGAGGGGCGTACCGGCTTCGCGCACCTGTTCGAGCACCTGATGTTCCAGGGCTCGGCCAACCTGGAGAAGCTGGAGCACTTCCACTACATCCAGTCCTCGGGCGGCATCTTCAACGGCAGCACCCACCTGGACCACACCAGCTACTTCGAGGTGCTGCCCGCGCACGCCCTGGAGCGCGGGCTGTTCCTGGAGGCCGACCGGATGCGCTCGCCCCGGATCACCGAGGAGAACCTCGCCAACCAGATCGCCGTGGTGAAGGAGGAGATCCGGGTCAACGTGCTGAACCGGCCGTACGGCGGGTTCCCGTGGCTGCAGCTGCCGCAGCTGATGTATGACACCTTTCCGAACGCGCACAACGGCTACGGCGGCTTCGAAGATCTCACCAACGCCACCGTGGCCGACGCCAGCTCCTTCTTCGACAGCTACTACGCCCCGGCCAACGCGGTGCTCTGCGTGGCCGGCGACTTCGACCCGGACGAGGCGAGCGAGATGATCGAGCGGCACTTCGGGCCGATCAGGCGCCGGAAGAAGCCGCAGCGGCCGGACTTCGGCGAGCCGCCGCTGAGCAGTGAGCGGCGGGACGTGGTCGTCGATGAGATCGCGCCGATCCCGGCGCTCGCGATCGGCTACCGGGTGGTGGACCCGGCAGCCGACTTTCCCCGGTACCTGGCCACGGTGCTGCTCGCAGAGATCCTGTCCAACGGGGACGCCTCGCGGCTGCACCGCTCGCTGGTGCAGTCCAAGGGGCTGGTGACCGACATCAGCGCCTACCTGGGCACCTTCGGCGACCCGCTGGAGGAGCGCGACCCCACCCGGCTCACCATCACCTCCCACTACGCCGACCGGTCCGTCACCGACGCGGTGATCGCGGCGATCGACGAGGAGCTGGACCGGCTGGCCACCGGCGGCGTCGAACCCGGCGAGCTGCGCCGGGCCGCCGTCCAGCTCGCGGCCACCATCTCCCAGGAGCTTGACCAGGTGATGAACCGCAGCCAGGAGTTCGCGAAGTTCGAGCTGCTGTTCGGCGATGCGGCGCTGATCCTGCGGCTGCCCGAGCTGCTCAACGAGGTCACCGACGCCGACATCCGCGCGGTGGCGGGCACCCTGACGCCGACCAGCCGGGCCATTCTCGAGCTCGTCCCGGGAGCTGCCGCATGAGCGCGCTGCTGCCGGTGCCGGGGCTCGCTCCGGCCGCCAAGCCGAAGAAGCTCGCCTATTCCGAGCGGGTGCTGTCCTCGGGCCTGCGGGTGGTCGCAATCCGCCGGCCGACCGTGCCGATGGTCGAGGTTCGGTTGCGCATCCCGTTCTTCTCCGCCAAGCCGCAGCACCTGGCGCGGTCGGCCTTGCTGGCCGGCACGATCCGCACCGGCACCGCCGAACGGGACCGCGCCTCGCTGGCGATCGCGTTGGGTGACCTGGGCGCGGAGCTCTCGGTGGGCCGGGACGCCGACCGGCTGCTGCTGTCGGCGTCGGCGATCGCGGCCGGGTTGCCGGCGCTGCTCGGGCTGTACGCCGAGATCCTCACCTCGGCCAGCTACCGGCCGGCGGAGGTGAGCGGTGAGCGCAGCCGGCTGCTGGAGCGGATCACCATGTCCCGGTCCCAGCCCGGCGTGATCGCCGGCGAGGCGCTGGCCGACCGGATGGCGCCCGGGCACCCGTACGGCCGGACGTTGCCCGACGAGGCGGATGTCGCCGCCACCACGGCAGCCCAGCTGCGCAGCCTGCACGCCGGCCTGGTGCGTCCGGACGGCGCCCTGCTGGTCATCGTCGGCGACATCACGCCGGCCCGCGCGCTGGCCGCCGCGGAGTCCGCCCTGGACGGCTGGACCGGCGCCGCCCCGGCCGCGAAACGGCCGCCCCTGCCGCCGATCACCGGAGGTCCGCTGCGGATCGTGGACCGGCCGGGCTCGGTGCAGACCGCGTTCCGGTTCGGCGCTCCGGGCCTGCCGCGACACGACGAGCGCTATCCGGCGCTCCAGCTGGCGAACCTGATCTTCGGTGGCTACTTCTCCTCCCGGTGGGTGGAGAACATCCGCGAGCGCAAGGGCTTCTCCTACTCACCGCGCAGCGCGCTCGAGCATGCCACGCTGCGCTCGTCCCTCCTGGTGTCGGCTGACGTCGCCACCGAGGTCAGCGCGCCCGCCCTGCTGGAGACCCTGTACGAGCTGGGCCGGATGGCCTCGGCTCCGGTGACCGAGGCCGAGCTGGAGTCGGTGCGCCAGTACGCCATCGGCACGCTGGCGCTGTCGACCGCCACCCAGGCCGGGCTGGCGACCAGCGCCTCCGCCCTGCTCAGCGCCGGCGCCGGGCTGGAGTGGCTCGCCACCCATCCGGTGC
>NZ_DASVSG010000148.1:0-14378 GCF_036388195.1 Jatrophihabitans sp.
CCCTGGTCGCTGAAGCTGCCGATCCGGGTCACCGGTTGGAGCTCGTGGATCAGGCGGGCAAAGGCGACCCACTCCTCGACGGGGGCGCCGGCAGGCAGCACGACGATCCGAGCGAGCTTCTCGGGCTCATCGATCTTGGCCATCTGCTCGGGATCGCAGATCACACTGGAGCTGACGCTCTGGCCCTCGTTCCTCGCCCAGGTCCTGAGCCGATCAGGTATGTAGTAGCCATTGCCGAAGATCAACACGTGTTCTGCCATGGTCGGCAGGCTAGCGGGCCGGCTTGGCCGGACGTGGCGAAGTCCGCATGTCCCGTTCTCTCCACGGCAAGAACAAGTCAAGAATCTCACCGACGAGGAGTTGGCCATCGCTGCCTGAGAACTGCTGGCGCGCATTCTGCAGGGCAGGTTGCCCCGATTCCGATTTATCTTATCCACAAAGGGGAATCTTGACCGATTCCGGTTGGATCCTGATAGAATCAGCAGTATGTCCGTCAGCTTCGATGACGAGTTCGCCGCCTTGGTGGCTACCCTCCCCGAGCTGCCGCCGGAGCCTCCCGAACCGGACTGGAGCGAGCATCCGGTCTACGCCGAGCTGGTCTTGCCCGCCGAGCGGCTGATCCAGCTTCTCGATCTGCCGCCGGCCGCGCGTCCCACCGGTGAGATCGCGCTGGTCGACCCTCAGCCGCTCTCCCCGGCCGCCCATGGATCAGAAGCGCGCGGACCTGCTGGTCGACGCCGTGCTGTCCGGCCTGCCCCACGATGCGCTCCCCGAACTCCAGGGCCGCCGGCCGAGCATCCAGATCGTCGTCTCGGCCGACACCCTGCTGGGCCTGGACGATGAGCCGGCCGACCTCGCCGGCTACGGCCCGATCACCGCCGAGACCGCCCGCCGGTACGCCGCCGACGTATCGGGAACCTGGCGCCGGCTGCTCACCGATCCGGACACCTGCGCACTGCTGGACATCGGCAAGGACAGCTACCGCCCGGCGCAGCGGCTGCGTGATTTCGTCCTGGCTCGCGACGGCGTGTGCTGCTTCCCGACCTGCGGCCAGCCGGGTTACCGGTGCGAGTTCGAGCACATCGTCGCCTTCTCCCAGGGCGGCAAGACCTGCCGGTGCGGCGGCGCGCTGGCCTGCAAGCGGCACAACCTCTGCAAGATCACCACCGGCTGGCAGTACCGCCGGTTACCCGATGGGTCCTACCGCTGGACCGACGACACCGGCCACTCCTACACCGGCCATCCGCCGCAACGGTGGGCCCACTCCCAGGAGGCGCGGCGGTAGGTCCCACACCGGCAGGGCCGTACGATCTCGGACGTGGTCCCACTGCCCGCTGTCCACCGCGCCAGCCCCGAGGACTCCTGTCCCGGCGCGGTACGGCTGCACCAGGCAGCCGATGGCGGCCTGGCGCGGGTGCGGATCCCCGGCGGGGTCCTGACCGGGGCGCAGTGGCAGGCGCTGGTCGCCGCCGCCCAGCAGCTGGGCAACGGACGCCTGGAGCTGACCTCGCGCGGCAACCTGCAACTGCGCGGGCTGCCCGACGGGGCCGAGGCGCCGCTGGCCGCCCGCCTGCAGGAGGCCGGCCTGCTGCCCTCACCGGCGCACGAGCGGGTTCGCAACCTGCTCGCCTCCCCACTGACCGGCCGGGACGGAGCCGGCCTGGCCGACGTCCGCCCGCTGATCGCGGAGTTCGACCGTGCCCTGTGCGCCCGGCCCGGGCTGGCCGAGCTGTCCGGACGGTTCCTGTTCGCCCTGGACGACGGCCGCGCCGACGTCCTGGCCGGTGAGCCGGACATCGCCGTCACCGCCACCGCGCCGGCCTCGATGCAGCTGGTGTTGGCCGGCTGGCCGGTCGGCGCACCGGTCCCCAGCGCCGCGGCGGTGGAATCGATGCTCGCCGCCGCCGAAGCCTTCCTGGCCGAGCGCCGGGCCCAGGGCGGCAACGCGTGGCGGCTGGCCGAGCTGGCCGACGGGCCTGCCCGGGTGGCGGCCCGGCTGGGGTTGGCCGTCCACCCCCGCCCGGACGCGGCCGTCGGCCCGGCCAGCCGACCCGGCCCGGCCTGCGAGCCCGGCCCGTTCCGGCAGCGCGACGGCACCAGCGCCCTGGTCATCGGCATCCCGCTGGGCGGCCTGAGCGCCGATCAGGCCACCGGCCTGCACGCTGCGCAGCTCATCCTGACCCTGTGGCGCAGCATCGTCCTGCCTGATCTGGCCGCCGGTGAGCTCACCGCGCTGGAGGCCCGCTGCGCCCGGCTCGGAATGATCACCGACCGGTCGCACCCACTGCACAACGTCACCGCCTGCACCGGACGTCCCGGCTGCGCCTCCGCGCTCGCCGACGTCCGGGCCGATGCGGTCGCAGCGCACCACGCGGGCGTCGGCCTCCCCGCCGTCGGCGTGCACTGGTCCGGATGCGCCCGCCGGTGCGGCCGGCCCGCCGGCGCCGGGACCGACGTGATCGCCACCGGGTCGGGCTACCTGGTGCGGCGCGGGGATCGGAGCGCCGAGGTGGGCAGCGACTGTGCCGAGCTGGCGGCCGCGCTGCGTACCTCCGTCCTGGCAGGTGCGCAGTGACCGGCTACCTGACCGATGGCGCCGAGATCTACCGGCAGTCCTTCGCCACCATCCGCGCCGAAGCCGACCTGGCCGGCCTGCCCGCCGACGTCGCCCGGGTCACGGTCCGGATGATCCATGCCTGTGGCATGACCGACCTGGTGGCCGATCTCGGCTACTCACCCGGCGTCGTGGCATCGGCCCGGCAGGCCCTGCTGGCCGGCGCCCCCGTCCTGTGCGATGCCCAGATGGTCGCCTCCGGGATAACCCGCCGCCGGCTGCCGGCCGGCAACGAGGTGCTGTGCGCCCTGAGCGACCCACGGGTGCCCGAACTCGCCGCCGAGCTCGGCACCACCCGCAGCGCCGCCGCGCTGGAGCTGTGGCGCGACCGGCTGGCCGGGTCGGTGGTCGCGATCGGCAACGCCCCGACCGCGCTGTTCCGGCTGCTGGAGCTGATCGAGGGCGGCGCCGGACGCCCGGCGGCCGTGATCGGGATCCCGGTCGGTTTCATCGGCGCCGCCGAGTCCAAGCAGGCGCTGGCCGACTTCTGCGTCCGGACCGGCGCCACCGAGTACCTGATCGTGCGGGGCCGGCGGGGCGGCTCGGCCATCACCGCCGCCGCGATCAACGCGATCGCCAGCGAGGAGGAGTGAGCGAGCTGCCCGAGATCCCCGACCGGACACCCGGTCAGCGCACCGGCCGGCTCGCGGGAGTGGGGCTGGGCCCGGGCGATCCGGAGCTGGTCACCGTCAAGGCCGCCCGGCTGATCAACGCCGCCGACGTGATCGCCTTCCACAGCGCCCGGCACGGACGCAGCATCGCCCGCTCGGTCGCCGAGCCGTACCTGAGGACCGGCCAGATCGAGGAAGCGCTGATCTACCCGGTCACCACCGAGACCACCAACCATCCCGGTGGTTACGCCGGGGCGATGGAGGACTTCTACGCCGCGGCCACCGAACGCCTCGCCGCGCACCTGGACGCCGGCCGGGACGTGGTGGTGATCGCCGAGGGCGACCCGATGTTCTACGGCTCCTACATGCACCTGCACAAGCGGCTGGCACACCGCTACCCCTGTGAGGTGGTGCCCGGGGTCACCTCGGTCAGCGGCGCCTCTGCCGCGCTCGGCCGGCCGCTGGTCGAGCACGAGGAGATCCTCACCGTGCTGCCCGGCACGCTGCCCGCCGAGGTGCTCGCCGAGCGGCTGGCCGGCGCGGACCCGGCTGTGGTGATGAAGCTCGGCCGCACCTTCGAGAAGGTGCAGCGGGCCTTCGCCGAGGCCGGCCGGCTGGACGAGGCGTGGTACGTCGAGCGGGCCAGCACCGGCCAGCAGCGGATCCTGCCGCTGGCCGAGGTCGATCCGGCCGGGGTGCCGTACTTCTCGCTCGCGCTGCTGCCCAGCCGTGGCGGCGAGGCGATCCCCGCCCCACAGCCGGACGCCGTCCGTGCCGATCAGCCCCGGGCCGAGCGGCGCGGCGAGGTGGTGGTGGTGGGCCTCGGCCCGGCCGGCCGGGACTGGTTGACCCCGCAGGTGCAGGCCGAGCTCGCCGCCGCGGACGAGCTGGTCGGCTACACCACCTACCTGAACCGGGTGCCGGTCAACCCGCGCCAGCGCCGGCACGCCTCGGACAACCAGGTCGAGTCCGAGCGCGCCGCCTTCGCCCTGGACCTGGCCAAGCGCGGCTCCCGGGTGGCCGTGGTGTCCTCCGGTGACCCCGGGGTGTTCGCGATGGCCAGCGCGGTGCTGGAGATGGCCGGTGACGAGCAATGGCGCGATGTCGACGTCCGGATCTGCCCCGGCCTGACCGCGGCGCAGGCGGTCGCCAGCCGGGTCGGCGCGCCGCTCGGCCACGACTTCTGCGTGCTGTCGCTGTCGGACCGGCTCAAGCCCTGGGAGGTGATCGCCGAGCGGCTGACCGCGGTGGCCCGCGCCGACCTGGTGCTGGCGATCTACAACCCGGCGTCGAGGTCTCGGACCTGGCAGGTCGAGAAGGCCCGCAGCCTGCTGCTGGAACACCGCTCCCCGGACACCCCGGTGGTGATCGGCCGCGACGTGGGCGGGCCGGCCGAGACCGTCCGGGTGCTGCGGCTGGCAGACCTCGATCCGGAGCAGATCGACATGCGCTGCCTGCTGATCGTCGGCTCATCCCAGACCCGGGTGCGCTACCGCGCGGACGGCCAGCCGACCGTCTACACCCCCCGGCACTATCCCGGGTGAATTAGTCCGGCGGAGCCAGGCAGGGACCGTCCCCGGCTCAGCGGGCCGAGACCGTCCCCGGCTGAGCTAGTCCGGCTGAGCCGGTGTCCCGGCCAGCAGAGCCACCCAGTCCCGCGCCTGCTCGACCGTCGCCACCGCGGGGACGTCCGGGACCGGCGGCCGCTCGATCAGCAGCACCGGCAGGCCCAGCTCCCGCGCCGCGACCAGCTTGGCCTCGGTGAGCGGGCCGCCGCTGTCCTTGGTCACCAGCACCCCGATCCGGTGCTGGCGCATCAGCGCGACCTCGTCCGGCACGGTGAACGGCCCGCGGGCCAGCAGCACCTGGCGCCGCGGCGGCAGCGGGGCCTCGGGCGGCTCGATGCTGCGGATCAGGAACCAGTGCTCGTCCAGGCCGGCGAACGGCGCCAGGCCGGTCCGCCCGATGGTCAGGAACACCCGGTCCGCCGCCAGCCCGGCCAGCGCCTGGGCGGCCGCGCTCAGCGACGGGTGCCGGCGCCAGTCGTCGCCCGGACCCTGGTTCCAGCCCGGCCGGCGCAGCGCCAGGATCGGGATGGCCGCCGTGGCCGCCGCCTGCGCCGCGGACCAGCTGATGGTCGCGGCGAACGGATGGGTGGCATCGACCACCGCGTCGATCCGCTCGCCGGTCAGCCACCCGGCCAGCCCGTCCGCGCCGCCGAAGCCGCCGATCCGCACCTGCCCGGCCGGCAGCGCCGGATCGGCCACCCGGCCGGCCAGCGAGGAGATCGGGCTCACCCCGGGCAGCCCGGCCAGGGCCGTGGCCAGCGCCCGGGCCTCGGCGGTTCCGCCCAGGATCAACACCCGCGCCACCGTCTGACCCCCTTCCGCCGCCCGCTTCGTACCGAGGGGTCTCCTCGGGCATGCTAGGACCCGATGACCACACCCAGCGGCCTGCGCTACGGCTGGACCACCGGCGCCTGCGCCACCGCGGCCACCGCCGCCGCCTACGCCGCGCTGCTCACCGGCAGCTTTCCAGACCCGGTCCGGATCACGCTGCCCAAGGGTCAGCAACCGGCGTTCGCGCTGGCCCGCGAGCACCTCGGCGACGGCTGGGCCAGCGCCTCGATCGTCAAGGACGCCGGCGATGACCCGGACGTCACGCACGGCGCGCTGATCACCGCCACCGTCCGGCCCGGGCCGCCGGGCAGCGGCGTCGGCTTCGTGGCCGGGCCCGGCGTCGGGACGGTGACCAAGCCCGGGCTGCCCCTGGCCGTCGGCGAGCCGGCCATCAACCCGGTGCCCCGGCAGCTGATGACCGCGGCGGTCACCGAGCTCGCCGGCGGCGCCGTCCCCGACCTGGTGATCGAGATCTCGGTGGCCGACGGGGCGGAGATCGCCAAGCACACCTGGAACCCGCGGCTGGGCATCCTGGGCGGCATCTCGATCCTGGGGACCACCGGCATCGTGGTGCCC
The DNA here is from genome assembly GCF_036388195.1 of Jatrophihabitans sp. GTDB lineage: Bacteria > Actinomycetota > Actinomycetes > Mycobacteriales > Jatrophihabitantaceae > Jatrophihabitans_A. The sequence goes on from NZ_DASVSG010000148.1 coordinate 6,201, forward strand.
TACTCCTGCGCCGCCTGGATCGACAGCATCAGGCGCGGCATCGACGTCGCGCGCGCCGTAGGCCACCAGCACGTCGCCGGCTGTACCGGCAGCACCTCGGAGAAGACAGCGGCCCAGCTGTACGGGCTGCCGGAGGATGCCCTGCTGGACATGGGCGATTTCGCCGGCGCGGTGCTCAAGTACCTCAAGCGGCACCCGATCCCCCGGCTCACCATCGCCGGCGGGATCGGCAAGCTCGCCAAGCTCGCCGACGGGCACCTCGATCTGCACTCCGGCCGGTCCCAGGTGGACTTCCGCTTCCTCGCCGAGCTGGCGCGCTCGGCAGGCGGCCGGGACCCGGTGGTGGAGGAGGTGCTGGCGGCCAACTCCGCGCTGGACGTGCTGCAGATCTGCCAGCGGGCCGGGGTGCCGATCGGCTACGCGATCGCCGACCGGGCCCGGCAGACCGCCGAGCAGGTGCTGGGCGACGCACCGGTCGCGGTCGACATCGTGGTGATCGACCGGGCCGGCGCGATCGTCGGGCGGGCCTAGGCCGGGATCGCGCCGGAGGTGCGCGAGCCGAGCGGGGTGACGAGGTCGAATGCCCGGGAAACCGGTACGCGTTGCTAGCCTGGTGGGGTGCATCCTGACTCCGCTCCCGAGATCTCGGCCACCGACACCGCTGACCTGCTGACCGGCGACGGCGCCGTGCTGCTGGACGTCCGCGAACAGCACGAGTGGGACGCCGGCCACGCGCCGCAGGCCCGTCACCTGGCCATGTCGGAGCTGGCCGGCCGGATCGACGAGATTCCCAAGGACGTCCCGGTGGTCTGCGTCTGCCACGGCGGCGGCCGGTCCGGCGCGGTCGCGGCGGCGCTGCACCGCAGCGGCTACAACGCCCTCAACCTGCGCGGCGGGATGGTCGCCTGGGACACCGCCGGGTTGCCGGTGATCGACGACGCCGGCAGCCCCGGCGCGGTGATCTGAGCCTGAGCGGCCGCCCGGCTCTGGGCTGGACCTACAGGTTGCCCAGCACCCGGCTGATGGCGATCTCCAGCACCACCCGTCGCGGGTTGACCCGCGGCGTCCGGTAGCGCTCGGCATACCGCCGCTCGGCGTCGGCCACCGACTCCGGATCGGCCCTGAGCAGCGCCCGCCCCTCCAGCGTCGACCAGCGCCGGCCGTCGACCTGGCACACCGCCACGGCAGCGCCGGCGGCGCCGGCGGCCAGCACCTGGCGCGCCTTGTGCGAATCGCCGGAGGTGATGACGCGAGCCAGTCCCGCCGCGGCGTCCAGGGTCACCCCGACCGGGACGGTGTGCGGGGTGCCGTCCGGGCGGACCGTGCTGAGCGTGGCGAGCCGGCGTTCGGACCAGAACTCCAGGAACTCCGGTCCCCGGCCGGTCAGGTCCGCCATCACCGCTCGTCTCCTTCGGACACCCGGCGCAGCAGCGGCGGCAGGAACACCGCGCCCCCGCCGTCAGCTGCCACCACGTCACCCGGGTTGGACATCGCACAGGATCGTAACGACAGGCAGCCGCAGCCGATGCACGACTGCAGGCCGTCGCGCAGCGCTTGGAGAGCACTGATCTGCTCGTCGAGCCGCTGCCGCCAGGAGCGGGAGATGCGTCCCCAGTCGGCCCTGGTCGGCGTGCGCAGGTCCGGCAGCTCGGCCAGCTCCACCCGGATCTCCTCCAGGCTGAGGCCGACGTTGCGGGCTGCTCTGATGAAAGCCAGCCGCCGCAGCACATTCCGCTCGAACCGGCGCTGGCCGCCACCGGTCCGGGTGGCCCGGATCAGGCCTTCGCGCTCGTAGTACCGCAACGCCGAGGCGGCGAAGCCGCTGCGCCTGGCCACCTCCGACACCGTCAGCAGTTGTTTCGAATCCATCGCTCCATCCTACTTGACTTAAAGCGCACTTCAACTTCAAGAATGTGGGAACACCCTACTTCTGGAGGACAAATGCCTACCGCTGTGATCACCGGAGCGTCTGCCGGCTTCGGACGAGCGCTCGCTGCCAGCCTCGCCGAGCGAGGCTGGAACCTGGTTATCGACGCCCGTCGCCCCGACCGGTTGCGCCAGCTCGCCGACGAGCTGAACCGGCACGCCCAGGTGCGCGCCATCGCCGGGGACGTCGGCGACGACGAGCACCGTCATCGCGTGGCCGATGCCGTCGCCGAATTCGGCTCGCTGGACCTGCTGGTGAACAACGCCAGCATCCTGGGCCCGAGCCCGTTGCTGCCGCTGGCCGAGCTGGCTCCCGAGCGGCTCACCGACGTCCTGCGGGTGAACCTGGTGGCGCCGCTGGCCCTGATCCAGCTAAGCCTGCCGGCGCTGACCGCCGCCGGCGGCCTGGTCGTCAACCTCTCCTCCGACGCGGCGGTGGCCCACTACCCGGGCTGGGGTGGCTACGGCTGCGCCAAGGCCGCGCTGGACCACCTGAGCGCCACCCTGGCGGCGGAGAACCCGGGGCTGCGGTGGTACAGCTTCGATCCCGGCGACATGCGCACCGAGATGCACCAGGCCGCCTTTCCCGGCGAGGACATCAGCGACCGTCCGGAGCCGGAGTCGGTGATCCCGGCGCTGCTGCGACTGATCGACACCCGGCCGCCGAGCGGCCGCTACACCGGCACCGAGCTGGGTGACGCCGTCCAGATCCCCGAAGGAGTGTCGCGATGACGATGCAGGCCCACGCACCCATCACTGCGCCGACCACCCGGTTCACGCTTCCGGACGACCTCACCGCCACCGAGCCGCCCGAGCACCGGGGCCTCAGCCGCGACGGCGTCCGGCTGCTGGTCGCCGAGCCCGCGCCGGCAACCGACCCCTCCGGGCAAGCCGACGGCGTCCGGCTCACCCACAGCCGGTTCCGGGAGCTGGGCAGCCATCTCGCGCCGGGTGACCTGATCGTCGTCAACACCTCGAAGACCATCGCCGGCGAGGTCGAGGGAACCGCCGACGGCGGCTGGCCGGTGGTGCTGCACGTGGCCAGCCCGCTGGAGGACGGCAGCTGGGTGGTCGAGCTGCGCACCGCGCCGGATGCCGCGCTGCCGGTGCTGAACGCCCGGCCGGGTGAGCTGATCGCCCTGGCCGCCGGCGTCCGGGTCCGGCTGCTGGCGCCCTATCCCGGGCAGCCCGCGTCGCCGACCGGCCGGGGCAACCGGTTGTGGCGGGCCGAGGTCACCAGCTCCGAGCCGTTCGCCGACTACCTGCTGCGCCACGGGCGGCCGATCAGCTACGGCTACCTGCAGGGCCACTGGCCGCTCGCGGACTACCAGACGGTGTTCGCCCGGCACCCGGGCAGCGCCGAGATGCCCAGCGCCGGCCGGCCGTTCACCGCAGAGCTGGTCACCGACCTGATCAGCCGGGGCATCGCCTTCGCGCCGATCACGCTGCACACCGGGGTCTCCTCCCAGGACGCCGGCGAGCCGCCGCAGCCGGAACGATTCGAGGTTCCGGCCGCCACCGCCCGGCTGGTGAACGCCACCCGGGTCAACGGCGGCCGGGTGATCGCGGTGGGCACCACGGTGACCCGCGCCCTGGAGTCGGCGGCGGGCCCGGACGGCTGGCTCAGCCCCGCTCGCGGCTGGACCGAGCTGGTCATCGGACCGGATCACCCGGCGCGTGCGGTGACCGGGCTGATCACCGGCCTGCACAATCCGGACGCCTCACACCTGTTGCTGGTGGAATCGGTGGCCGGGGCCAGGCTCGCCCAACGCGCCTACGACGCCGCCGTCGAGGCCCGCTACCTGTGGCACGAGTTCGGCGACTCGTGCCTGCTGCTCGGCGCCCGTCCGTGAGCACCGCACCCTGAGCACCGCACCGTGAGCAGCGCGCTCTGAGCGCCGCACTACCGTCTTCAGGCATGCACCCCGACCCGGACCGGCTCGCCGCGATCGCCGCACGGGTGCCCGGCGCCCTGATCGCGCTGGACTTCGACGGCACCCTGGCGCCGATCGTGGACGATCCCAGCGCGGCGCGTCCGGTGCCGGGGGTGACCGACACCCTGACCCGGCTGGCGCGGGCCGGAGCGCAGATCGCCATCGTCACCGGCCGCGACGCTGCCACGGTGCTCGAGCTCGGCGGCCTGGACGCCATCCCGGAGGTGATCGTCAGCGGCCTGCACGGCGCGGAGACCTGGCAGCACGGCGAGCTCCGGACCAGGGACGAGCCATCCGGCCTCGCGGCGCTGCGCGCCAGCCTGCCGCCGCTGCTGCGCCGGACGGCCGGCGTGTGGCTGGAGGACAAGCGGCTGTCGCTGGTGGTGCACACCCGCCAGGCCGCCGATCCACAGCGGACGCTTACCGAGCTGGCCGAGCTGCTGCCACCGCTGGTCGCCGAGCAGGGCCTGGAGCTGCATCCGGGCAAGCTGGTGCTCGAGATCAGGATTCCTGACCTGTCCAAGGCCACCGCGCTCGAGGAGCTGCTGACCGCGGACACCACCGCGGCGCTGTTCGGCGGCGACGATCTCGGTGACCTGCCAGCGGTGGCGGCGGTGTCGGCATGGGCGGCGGCGACCGGCCGGCCGGGCCTGACCATCGCGGTGGGTGAGGTGTCCGAGCTGCGCCAGGCAGCCGACGGCGCGGTGGACTCACCCGCCGAGCTGGCTCAGCTGCTGGCCGGGCTGCTGGCAGCCGGTTGAGACTCGCCCGCCAGCCGGTGCCACGCCGGAGCACCCGCGGATGATCTGATGTGCCCATGACCGCGTCCCAGCTAGCAGCAAGCCCCCGCGAGGCGCCCGACGGGCGGATCGTGGTGGACAACCTGACCAAGGTCTTCGGCAACCAGCGGGCGGTGGACTCCCTGAGCTTCACCGTCGAGCCGGGCTCGGTGACCGGCTTCCTCGGTCCCAACGGCGCCGGCAAGACCACCACGCTGCGGATGCTGCTGGGCCTGGTACGCCCGACCTCGGGCATCGCGACCATCAACGGGGTCAGCTACCAGTCGCTGCCCCGGCCGCTGCAGACGGTCGGGGCGACGCTGGAGGCAGCCAGCTTCCACCCGGCGCACACCGGGCGGCAGCACCTGCGGATCTACTGCGCGGCCGCCGGCCTGCCCGCCCGCCGCGCCGACGAGGTGCTGGAGCTGGTCGGCCTGGCCCAGGTCGGCAAGAAGAAGACCAAGGGCTACTCGATGGGCATGCGGCAGCGGCTGGGCCTGGCCGGCACGCTGCTGGGCGATCCCCGGGTGCTGATCCTGGACGAGCCGGCCAACGGCCTGGACCCCGAGGGCATCCGCTGGCTGCGCGGCTTCTTCCGGCACCTGGCCGGCGAGGGCCGCACCGTCCTGGTGTCGAGCCATCAGCTGGCCGAGGTGCAGGAGGTGGCCGACCGGGCGGTGATCCTCAACCGGGGCAAGCTGGTCCGGGCCGGCACCCTCGGCGAGCTGTCGGCCGGCACCGCGGTCACGGTGGTGCGCGGGCCGGCGCTGGGCCCGCTGCAGCAGGCGCTGGCCGGCGCCGGCTTCGGCGGCACCACCGAGCCCGACGGCGCGCTGCGGGTCCGCACCGATCAGCTGGGCCACGTCGGCCACCTGGCCTTCGTCCACAACGTCGAGCTGCACGAGCTCCGGCTGGAGGAGTTCGACCTCGAACGGCTCTTCTTCAGCCTCACCGAAGGCGAGCACCGGGGCGCGAACCTGGAACAGCCCGGGCACTTCCAGCCCCCGTTCCAGGCGAACCAGCAGGGCGGTGGCGCACGATGATCAACCTGATCCGTTCCGAGGTCCTCAAGATCCGCAGCACCCAGGTGTGGTTCTGGATGCTGCTGCTGGCCGCCGCCTTCACCGCGCTGGGCACCATCGGCAACGTGGTGAACGCGATCAACGACCACGACAACGGCGCGCCGGTCGACTACTACGGCGTCTTCACCCAGTCCCAGGGCGCCGGGGTGGCGCTGCTGGTGTTGGGCCTACTGGGCCTGACCACCGAGTTCCGGCACAAGACCATCACCCCGACGCTGCTGGCGACTCCGAACCGGTGGCAGCTGCTGGCCGGCAAGGCTGCCTCCTACGCCGTCTTCGCAGTCGTCTACGCCCTGATCTGCGTGGCGTTGAACTTCGCGATCGCGATCATCTGGCTGTCCGCCGCAGGGGTGCCGCTGGACTACGGCCACGGCGTGCCCGGCGGTGTCGGCAAGGCCTTCGCGACGCTGGTGCTGACCGGCATGTTCGGGCTCGGGCTGGGCGCGCTGCTGCGCAACCAGGCGGCCGCGATGGTGTTCGGGATCGTGTACTTCTTCATCCTCGACAACGTGCTCAACTTCGTGCCGTGGGTACGCAAGGGCTATGCCTACACACCGGGCGGCGCCATCAAGGCCTTCAACTCCAACGGCCACCTGGAGGGCATGCCGGGCGATGTCCACCTGCTGGCCCCGGCGGCCGGCGGGGTGCTGTTCGTGATCTGGTCGCTGGCGCTGCTGGTCATCGGAGGGCGGCTGAGCCTGAGCCGCGATATCAGCTGATCGGGGAGGCGGTGGTCCCTGTTGTGAGCAACCGCACCGATTTGCGCCGGCCGATGCGGCAGCGGCGCTGCGGCTGGCCGAGGTCCACGCGTAGGCTTGTTCATCGGGTCCCGGCTTGGCCGGTGGGCGGCAGCTGTCGCCCCGGTGGCCGCTTCCCGTAGCAGGCGTAACCAGACTCCCGAGAAGGTGGCCGACGACGTGACCGCGCAGTCCTCGACTGGCAGTGAATCAACCCGTCCCGACTTCGGCGCGAATGAGTGGCTCGTCGAGGAGATGTACGAGCGCTACCTGGCCGACCCGTCGGCCGTGGACGCGGCCTGGCACGACTTCTTCGCCGACTACCGGCCGGCCGCGGGCCCCGCCGGCTCGGTCCGGCACGCACCGCCCGGCAGCACCTACGACGACGTGGATGCCGACGCTGAGGAGGCCGACGGCGCCGCCCCGACCGCCGCCACCGAGCCCGCCCCGGCCGCCAGCAGCGCGCAGAACGGCAGCCCGGCCGTCGCAGCCCGCCCGGACCAGGCCGCCGCCGATGGCAGGCAGCCGGCCGGCGACGGGACTGCCCGAAGCGGACCTCCCCAGAAGGCGCCTACCCAGGACGGCGCCGCCCAGAACGGCTCCGCGCCGAGCAGCCCGGCCACCAGTGGCACAGCCACCAGCGGCCCGGCCGCCGAGGCGCCCAGCACTCCCCCGGCCAAGCCCGCCGCCCAGCCGGCCGCCGCGCAGCCGGCTGCGGCCAAGCCGTCCTGGACCAACCCCACCGTCGCGCCGATCGCGCCGGCCGAGGCCCACGTCACCGTGCTGCGGGGCGCGCCTGCCAAGGTCGTCACGAACATGCAGGCCTCGCTGGAGATCCCGACCGCCACCAGCGTGCGGGCAGTGCCGGCCAAGCTGCTCGCCGACAACCGGATCATCATCAACAACCACCTGCGCCGGGCCCGCGGCGGCAAGGTGAGCTTCACCCACCTGATCGGCTACGCCGTCGTCCGGGCGCTGCGCGACTACCCGGAGATGAACAACTTCTTCGCCCTCACCGCCGAGGGCAAGCCGGTCATGGTGCAGCCCGAGCACGTCAACCTGGGTCTGGCGATCGACCTGCAGGGCAAGGACGGCGCCCGCTCGCTGGTGGTGGCCTCGATCAAGTCGGCCGAGACGATGGACTTCGCCAGCTTCTGGGGCGCCTACGAGGACATCATCCGCCGGGCCCGCTCCGGCAAGCTCGTCGCCGACGACTTCATCGGCACCACCGTCAGCCTGACCAACCCGGGCACCATCGGCACCAACCACTCGGTCCCCCGGCTGATGCAGGGCCAGGGCGCGATCATCGGCGTCGGCGCGATGGAGTACCCGGCCGAGTTCAGCGGCATGAACCCCGACGCCCTGAACGACATGGGCATCTCGCGCACCATGACCCTGACCTCGACCTATGACCACCGGATCATCCAGGGCGCGCAGTCGGGTGAGTTCCTGCGCCGGGTGCACCAGCTGCTGCTCGGCGAGGACGACTTCTACTACGACATCTTCGCCTCGCTGCGGATCCCGTACGAGCCGGTCGTCTGGCTGACCGACCGGGAGTTCAGCCACGAGGGCCAGATCGACAAGGCCGCCCGGGTGATCGAGCTGATCAACGCCTACCGGACCTCGGGCCACCTGATGGCCGACACCGACCCGCTGGAGTACCGGGTCCGCAACCACCCCGACCTCGACATCCTCGAGCACCACCTCACGCTCTGGGACC
>NZ_DASVSG010000149.1:0-2755 GCF_036388195.1 Jatrophihabitans sp.
GCCGAGCAGGCCGAGCATGAACAGCCAGTTCACCCAGGTGTCGCCGGCCATCGAGTGGAACGTCGAGCTCAACGGGCCGACCTCCACCGAGGACAGGAATCCCTTGGTGGGCGAGCCGCCGTTGATCCAGGCCTTGGCCGCCGGCGTGGAGTAGTGCAGGCCGAAGGTCTTGTCCAGGAACGCCCACAGGAAGACCAAGCCGGTCATGATCCGGAGCACGGCCAGCGCCTTGGCAGCGGTCGAAGTGACGACCGCGCCAGGAATCACCAGGTCCTCGGGTGGGTAGGAAACACTGAATCTGTCCTGCATGGTCATGATGACCGCTTCCCTTCTGATTCTTGTCGCTACGCCCTTCACTCTGCTTGTCGCGTCGGCCGATCGCACGAGGCCGAAGGCCCCACCCGGCAGGACTTAAGTCAGTACCAGCGGCACCATGGGAGCCATCGCCGGAATCGCCGCAATCGCTGCCTTCCTCGCCGCGGCGGTCTTGTCGCGGCGATTGCCCCAGGTCTAGCGTGCGCACCAGCGCGGCACACCGGGGACGCGCAATCGGGAGGAATTATGCTTAACTCCGCCACAATCACCGCCAACATCCCAGCCGCCGACTTGACCCGGGCCCGCGATTTCTATTCCGCCAAGCTGGGGCTCACGCCATCTTTCGAGATGGACGGCGTCTTCCTGCTCTACAAGACCGACGGCGGCTCGGCATTCAGCGTCTACCAAACTGAATACGCCGGGCAGTCCGGGCACACCATTGCCCAGTGGCATGTCGATGACGTGGCCACCGAGGTCCGCGAGCTGAGGGCCAACGGCGTCACCTTCGAGCGCTACGACATGCCGGGCGTCTCCTGGGACGACGATGTCGCTTCCATGGAAGGAGTGGGCAAGGCCGCCTGGTTAAGGACAGCGAGGGGAACATCCTCTGCGTGGACGACGGCTTTCCGGGTGCCTGAGTAAAGGCTGGCCGAGCTGGAGGTGCTCAGCGCCGCCCGGATCGCCGACCTGCTGGCGCCCGGGCAGGTATTGCTGCGGTTGGCAGTGGCGGGATTCGGGGTCGCCCTGCCACCACCGGCAAACCCTGACCGTCGGGGCGATCCGGCTAGACCGGCGGCTGCTCCCGGCGCAGGATCAGTGGGCCTGCGGGCGCCAGCGTGATGCCCGCCCGGGGTCGCGGATCGGCTGTCACCACGCTGAGCCGGCTGCCTTCGAAGGCGTCCAGCACGGTGTCGAGGACCAGCCGGGCGTACGAGCTGCCCAGGCAGGTCCGCTCGCCGGCCGCGAAGGGCAGGAAACCCCAGGCAGGCAACGGAGCCAGGAACCGCTCCGGCCGGAACTCCTGCGGCTCCGGCCACAGGTCCCCGTCCCGATGGGTCAGGTACGGGCTGTAGAGCACCAGGGTGCCTCGCGGAATGGCGATACCTGCGAATGCCGTGTCCCGCGCCGCCCGGCGGCTGCCCAGCCAGCCGGCTGGGTACAACCGGAGAACCTCGTTGACCGCCAGCTCGCGCTGCCCGGCGCCGAACAGGGCCGGCTGGCGGCTGATGTGATAGAGCAGCCAGGCCATGGTGTGCGCGGTGGTGTCATAACCGGCGCTGAGCGCGACCCGCACCTCGTCCAGGCCACCGGGAAGGTCTCGGAACGCCGCGGCCAGGCAATCCTCCGGCGCCGCGGGCAGCGCCTGCGCCAGCGCCCGGTTCATCCGCCGGAACAGGGCGGGCCGGCGTACCAGCGGCCCGGGCAGCGGCCTGTCCAGCGGTCGAAGGAAGGCCGCCAGCACCGGCGTCGGCAGCGCGCCCCCGAAGAAGGTGGCCGACAGGATCGCCCGGGTGATCGACGCCGACCAGGTGACCGCGTCGAACTCGCCGCTGGGCAGGCCCCGGGTCACCGCCTCGAGGATGCGAGGCCGCAGGGCCGAGACGGAGCGCCGGGCAAAGGACGGGTTCAGCTCGGCGCGGCGGCGCCGGTGATCCGGTGACTCGGTCTGGACCACTCCGGCGGCCAGGTGCGGCGACAGCCCGCTCATGCTCCCCCGGCTGCGGAACAGGTCCAGGTCACCGAGGACGAACCGGTTCCAGTCCGGGGAGTAACCGACGATCGTGTTTCGCCATAGCCGCAAACCGAAGACCGGGCCCAGGGTGGCGCCCTCCTCCAGGAGCGACAGCGGCTGCCGTCCCCACCGTCCGAGATGGCCGACCAGCGGTTGCGAGCGAGGCGCGGGAAGTGTCACGGGTAGCTGCGGCCCTTCCACTGCTGCCGCGGCCGCATCGCCTGCCTGGCCACCGGGACGAACGCCACCGGGCAGAGCGGCGTGAGAATCGCCTGCCAGGCAGCAGCGGGATGGCACTTCAGCGCCACCAGCAGCCGTTCGGCCAGCCCCAGCCCGAGCGGCAGCAGCCAGCGCCGGCGGCCGATCGCCCCGAGCGCCGGCAGCGTGTACGCCGCCAGGTGCCAGCCGGTGGCCGCAACCAGCCGCAGCTTGGATCCGCCGGTCACACCGAGCAATCCCCTGCCCAGCCCGGTGACGGCTTCGCGGTAGCCGGCGTACATCCGGGTCCGCGCCAGGTCACCGCCCAGCGCGAGCCCGAGCCGCAACCCCGCGCGCCGGATCTGCCGGGCGATCGCCACGTCCTCCACGATCTCCGAACGCACCGCGGCGAAGCCGTCGATCTCCGCCAGGGCCCGGCGGTTGAGCGCCAGCAGCGATCCATTGGCGGTGGCAGCCGCGGGCACGTCCACCGACAGCAGGCCGAAGGGC
>NZ_DASVSG010000150.1:0-43144 GCF_036388195.1 Jatrophihabitans sp.
TGTGCATGCCACCGTTGCGGGGGTGCTGCTGGCATTAACCGTGCCAGTGATCCGCAGCCAGGCTGCCGGCGGTAAGGACGCCGGCCCAGGGTTGGCCGAGCATTTCGAACATCGACTCCGGCCCATATCTACCGGCTTCGCGGTGCCGGTGTTCGCGTTCTGCTCTGCTGGCGTGGCGGTGGGCGGCTGGTCCGGGTTGACCTCCTCGCTCACCAACCGGGTTGCTTTGGGCATCGCGGCGGGGCTGGTGATCGGCAAGAGCGTCGGCATTTTCGTCACCGCCTATCTCGTGGCTACCTTTACCAAGGCCGACCTCGACGATGGCCTGGCTTGGAGCGACGTCGCCGGCCTGTCACTGCTGGGTGGGATCGGATTCACCGTGTCCCTGTTGATCAGCGAACTCGCCTACGGCGCGGGCAGTCCACGCGATGAGTACGGCAAAGTCGGCGTTCTTGCCGGCTCCCTGCTCGCCGCTGTGCTGGCCGCCATTGTGCTCCGTTTGCGCAACCGCGCCTACCGCCGCGCTGCTCGCCACGCCTGATCGTTCCTGGTCGATCAGCCTGGCACTGCGACCGCCTGTTCTGTCCGCAGGTGATGACTCCAGACGCTCCGATCTGACCTCCTCGAACCGTCCAGGCTAGGCCCCTGTCGCCTCGCCCCTACCTAGCAGCCGCATAGGTACGCCGAGCCGACAGTTGCTCATGCTGGTCTACGCCGGATGCATCCCCGGCACCACCTTTCCGGGTCGCGCGCGCCAGCCGGGTGACGGTCTGCTCGAGCCGGTTCACCGTTGTGCTGGCGAGCACTCCGACAACCAGGCAGGCGACCACGATGAGGGGTCGCGGTAGGCCGAGGCCGAGCAGGGGCGGCCAGACGAGCCAGTGCGTCAGGTAGATCCACAGCGACGCCGACGCCAGCCGGCTGAGCAGCGGCGCGAGGAGCCGCGGGAGAGGCAGACACGGCAGCCAGGTGAGCAGCAACAGTCCGGCCTGCACGGCCACCCCACGCGAAGGCTCGTCCGGGAAGTACCCGGCGAACGTGACCAGCACCGCCGCGCTCACCAGCAGCCGCCCGGCGACCCCGGAGCTGACCTGGACCAGCCAGCCGAGCACGAAGACCCAGAACACCAGGTGGGTGCGGCTGTAGCGCAGCGTGGTCTCGCCCGTGCTCAGCACGTCGGCGCGCAGCAGCAGCCCGACCGCCAGCAGCAGGGCCGGCAGCAGCACCCGGTGCCGGCGTTCGAACCGCCGCACGGCCGGCACCGCCAGCAGGATCGCCAGCGCGCCCAGGATGGTCACCAGGGCTTCGATGAACCAGAAGTTCCAGCTCTGGGCCCACCTCGGCGGGCCGAGGACCTGGTTGAGCAGCACGGCATTCGTCCAGCCATAGCTGTCGCTCGCGGCTGCCACTGCCCCTATGAAGAGCACACTCGGCACCGCGAACCGGGCGAGCGAGCGCAGCAGCCCGCCCACCCGGTCGCTGTCGCGGACGGCGGCCAGCGGGAAGCGCGCGAAGGTGTAGCCGGCCACGCCGAGCAGCAGATGCGCCCCGCCGCGAACGCTGGTGACCTTCAGATGCACCAGGACCACCATCAGGATCGCCAGCGCGCGCAGCACCATGCTGGTGTCCAGGTCGGCCACCCACCGGCGCCGTCGTGCGCGCGCGGCCACCGACTGCTGCGGTGGCTGGCAGTCGGACTCCGCTGGGGCCCCGCTGGCCGAGGCCCCCCGATCACAGCCGGCGGCCAGCTCGCGGATGCTCAGCCGCGGCCAGTCCAGCGGCAGCCGCCCCAGCAGCTTCTCCAACCGGAACGCCATCTCGACGAAGCTGAGGGAGTCCCCACCCAGCTCGACGAAGCTCGCGTGCGGGTCCACCCGGTCATAGCCAAGCACCTCTGCATAGGCGGCCCGCACCGCGCTTTCGGAGTCGGCGACCTCAGGGGCCCCGCTCTGGAAGCCGGTGTCCGGTTCGTCGAGGCCGCACAGCGCGGCAAGGTCAGGCTTGCCATTGGGCAGCAGCGGCAATTCGGGGTACTGGCGTACCGACACCAGGCCGGGAGGCAGGCCGGTCAGCCGGGCGGCAGCGTCGCCTACCCTCAGCGGGTCAGCGGTCGTCACCCCGACCAGCAGTCGCTGATCGTCGCTGTGGCAGACCAGCGTCGGATCGAGGGCGGCCAGCGCCGACTGGAGCCGGTCCAGGTCGATCCGGTGGCCGAGCAGCTTGGCGAAGCGACGGGTTCGGCCCACCACCTGGAACAGCCCGGAAGCCGGCTGCCGGCCGAGGTCGCCGGTTCGCAACTCGGTCAGCACCGGAGCCGCGGCCAGGTCACCGGAACCCTCGGCGTAACCCATCATCACGTTCGGGCCCGAATAGACGAGCTCTCCGACCCCATCGGCATCCGGTTGGTCGACCCGGAGCACGCCGCCGGGAAGCGGGTGCCCGATGCACTCCGGGTGGGCCCGTGCCTGCGCCGGCGGCAGGTAGGCCATCCGGGCGGTGGCCTCGGTCTGTCCGTACATCACGTACAGCTGCCAGCCGTGCCGATCACCGAGGTTCACCAAGCGGCGGACCTCCGCCGGGTCCAGCCGTCCGCCGGCGCATGTCACGTACCGCAGGCTCGCAACGTCGTACCAGCGCTCGGACGTCCGGTTGAGCAAGGCGAAGGTGTGCGGGACGGCGGCGAAGGAGGTCACCGAGTGCGAGCGGGCCAGCGACCACAACCCGGGATCGAGAACCGAGTGCTCGGTCAGCACGACGCTCGCCCCCACCTGGAGATGGCTGTGTAGCACGGACAGCCCGTAGCTGTAGGCCAGCGGCAGACTGGTCATCGCCCGATCCTCTGCCGTCAGGCCGAGGTAGTCGGCAATCGCGGCGGCGTTGCTCTGCAGGTTGCTCGCCGACAGCCGGACGAGCTTGGGCGACCCGGTCGAGCCCGACGTCGACAACAGCAACCGCAGGTCCGGATGCAGTTCGTGCCGGCTGGTCAGCCGCCGTTCCTGCCAACCGCCCGGCTCCACCACCAGGTCGGGATCGAACCGGGCACAGAGCTCAGCGACCTGCTCCCTGCGGGCGACGTCGACCAGGATCACCGGATGGCCACCTCGCAGGGCGGCGAGATAGGTCACCACGGACTCGAGCGTGTTGCTGCCATGCAGCAGGATCAGCCTTCGGTCGGCTCCCAGCCGCTCCAGGGTCTCCTCGACCCGAACGTCGAGGTCGGCATAGGAGACGACCTCGTCGCCACTCAGCAGCGCGGGGGCCTGCTCGAAGTCGGCCAGCCGGTCGACGAAGCTGTCGCTGAGGATCGACGCGCGCACAGCACCCCCACCGTCGTGATCAAGTAAGGGAACCCTAACCTAAGTGCAGGCCGCTACGCCCTCGGGGTGGGTCGGACTTTGCCGGACGAGCCGCGCGACGCTGGTTGCGGCTCGCTGGTCGGTTAGCCGACGAACTTGGCCAGCCCGTCGAGCAGCCGGTCTACGTCGGAGTCGTCGTTGTACGGGGCGAGCCCGACGCGCAGCCCGCCGTCGGCCAGGCCCAGCCGGCGCGCGGGCTCGTAGGCGTAGAACGTCCCGGCCGGCGCGTTGACGTCGAGTTCGGCGAGGAACCGGTAGGCATCGCCGGCCGACCGGTCGGCGAAGGTGAGCAGCAGCGTCGGAGTGCGATGCCGGGCGCGCGAGTGCAGCGTCACGCTCTCGAGCTCCGCGAGACCCGCCTCGATGCGCTGGCGCAACCGGTCCTCGTGCTCGTCGACCGCGGCCATCGACGCCAGGATCCGCTCCCGCCGGTCACCGGCAAGCTCGCCACCGAGGCCGGCGATGAAGTCGACCACCGCGGTGGCGCCGGCCAGCAGCTCGTACGGCAGCGTGCCCAGCTCGAAGCGCTCGGGCACCGCATCGGTCGAGGGCAGCAGCTTGTCCGGCTGCAGCGTCTCGAGCAGGGCCGGGCTCGCGGCCAGCACCCCGAAGTGCGGGCCGAAGAACTTGTACGGCGAGCAGGCGAAGAAGTCCACCCCGAGCGCGGCGATGTCGATGCCGGCGTGCGCGGCCAGGTGCACCCCGTCGACGTAGAGCAGCGCGCCCGTGCCGTGCACCTGCTCGGCGATCGCGGCGAGATCCGGCCGGGTGCCGATCAGGTTCGAGGCGCCGGTCACCGCGACCAGCCGGGTGCGGTCGCTGAGCTGGTCGGCGACGTGCTGGGGCGTCAGCTCGGTCGACTCGGGGTCGAAGTCGATCCAGCGCACCGTGGCGCCGGCCTTCTCGGCCCAGATCACCCAGGGCCGCACGTTGGCGTCGTGGTCCAGCCTGCTGACCACCACCTCGTCACCGGCGGACCAGGAATCGGCCAGCGTCCGGGCGATGTCGAAGGTCAGCTGGGTCATGCTGCGCCCGAACACGATGCCGCCCGGGTCGGCGCCCAGCAGGTCGGCCAGCGCTGCCCGGGACCCTCCCACGATGGCCTCGGCGCTGCGCTCGGCCCGGGTCACCGTGCCCCGGTTCGCGATCGGCGAGACCAGCGTGTCGTGGATGGCGCGGGCCACCACTCGCGGCGTCTGCGAGCCGCCCGGCCCGTCGAAGTGCGCGGCGCCGGCGGCCAGCGCGGGGAACTCGGCACGGACCGCGGCGACATCGAAGCTCATGGCCTTACTCTCTCATCCGCGACGCTCGCCCTCCACCCGCGGCGACGCCCGGTAACGTCGCGGCCGTGACCACCTGCAGCCTGGTAACCGGAGCCAGCCGCGGCATCGGCGCCGCCATCGCGCACGCGCTGGCCGCGGCCGGCCACCGGGTCGCGGTGCACGCCGGGCGCGACACCGCCGCTGCCCAGCGGGTACGCGACGCGCTGCCCGGCGACGGGCACCTCGCCGTGACCGGTGACCTGACCTCGGCCGACAGCTGCGCGCGGGTCATCGCCGAGGTCGTCGAAGGGCTGGGCGACCTGGACGTGCTGGTCAACAACGCCGGCATCTACACCGCGCACCCGATCGACGCCACGTCCTATGCCGACTGGCAGCAGGCCTGGCGGACGACGCTGGAGCTGAACCTGATGGCTCCGGCGAACCTCTCCTGGCTGGCCGTGGACCACCTGCTGCGCCGCCAGGCCGGCCCGGTGGGCGGCCGGCTGATCAGCGTCGGCTCCCGGGGCGCGTACCGCGGCGAGCCCGCCAACCCCGCCTACGGCGCCAGCAAGGCGGCGCTGCATGCCATGACGCAGTCCCTGGCGGTTGCCCTGTCGCCGCACGGCATCATGGCGGCGGCGGTGGCCCCCGGCTTCGTCGACACCGAGATGGCGCGCGGCGTCCTGGACGGCCCGGACGGCGTCGCGGTGCGGGCGCAGAGCCCGTTCGGACGGGTCGCCTCCCCATCCGAGATCGCGGCGGTGGTCGGCTGGCTCGCCACCGAGGCGCCCGAGTGGGTCAGCGGCTCGGTCCTCGACGCGAATGGGGCCTCCTACCTCCGCTGAGCCGCAGGGACGGCCGAGCCATCCGGAGGCCAGAGCCCGCGGGAGCATGACAGGACCGGCCGCCCGCGCGAGGCGCGAGCGGCCGGCCTGGTGCTACTTACTGGAGGGACTTGCTTACTTGGAGGGACTTGCTACTTGCCTGGAGGGAATGCAGTACTTGGTTTCCGGGACGGACTAGTAGACGTTGACGCCGTACACCGACAGCGCCTCGGTCACCGGCTGGAAGTACGTGGTTCCACCGCTGGAGCAGTTGCCGCTGCCGCCGGAGGTCAGGCCGAGCGCCTTGGTGCCGTCGAACAGCGCGCCACCCGAGTCGCCAGGCTCAGCACAGACGGTGGTCCTGATCAGACCGGTGACCGTGCCCTGGGCGTAGTTCACCGTGGCGTTGAGCGCGGTCACGCTGCCGCTGCGGAGACCGGTGGTGCTGCCGCTGCGCTTGACCGCTTCACCGACGTAGGCGTTCGCCGCGGAGGTGATGTCCTGGGTGGAGCCGTTGTACAGGTTGACGGTGCCAGGCTTGGAGATGGAGGTGTTGGTGTACTGCACGATCCCGTAGTCGTTGCCCGGGAAGCTGCTGCCCACCCGGTTGCCCAACACCGTGCTCTGCGAGGAGTTGGCGTACCAGGTCGAGGCGATGTTGGTGCAGTGGCCGGCGGTCAGGAAGTACGTGGTGCCGGCGCTGTTGCGCACGTTGAAGCCGAGCGAGCAGCGTGAGCCACCGCCGTAGATGGCGTCGCCACCGGCGATGTACTTGGTGAGGGTGCCGGCCACCCGCTCGATGCGCACAGCGCTGCCGAACTGGGAGGTGACCGCGGTCATCTTGGCGAGCTTGGCGCCGGCGAAGGTCTGGTCGAGCGACACGACGACCTGGTTGGTCTTGGTGTCGACGTACCACGCGCTGCCGGGGATGCGAGCCGACTTGTCGAGGGCGTGCAGCACTGCGCTTGCCGAAGCGGGCGACGCTGCCGTGGAGGCCGGAGCGGCCTGGGTGGAGGGAGCGATGAGCAGCGTGCCTGCTGCCAGGGTGCCAACGGCGACAGCGACGGCGCCGGTGATGCGGATACGACTCACTACGAGCCTCCTCATGAGGGACAGAGCGGCCTGGGGGTAGGACGCTCACGGGACTCGGCGGGGGCCGTCCACCAGCGCGCCGTGTGGGGGTTGACAGGCGCGCGTCGATGCGACGGGCAATTTCCGAGGTGCTTCCAGGTCTATCACGAGATGGCTTATTCGGACAAGAGCAACAATCAGTATGACTGCATTGCTTAACGTATTGCATACACTAAGCTGACAATTTCCCCACATCAGATTGACTTACTCAAAACAAGGCCGTTCTAAAGCGTTTGCAGGTAGCGAACCGGCAAAACACGACCGCCGAGAAGCGAGCCCGGTGGTGGTTAGTAGACGGTGACGCCGTACACCGCCAGCGGCTCGGTGACCGGCTGGAAGAACGTGGTGCCGCCGCTGCTGCAGTTTCCGCTGCTGCCGGACGCCAGGCCGATCGCCTTGGCGCCGTCGAACAGCGGACCTCCCGAGTCGCCGCTCTCCGAGCAGATGTTGGTCTTGATCATGCCGATGAGGGCGCCTTCGGCGTAGTACACCGTGACGTTGGTGGCCGTCACGCTGCCGCTGCGGACGCCGGTGACGCTGCCACTGCGCTTGACCGGTTCGCCGACGTACGCAGTGGCGGCCGAGGTGATGTCCTGGCTGGCGCCGTTGTACGTGTTCACGGCGCCGGGGTGGGAGATGCCGCTGGCGTACCTCACGATCGCGTAGTCCTTGTTCGAGGGACTGATGCCGACGGTGGTGCCCAGCACCGTGGTGCGCGAGGAGTCGGTGTAGAAGACGTAGCCGACGTTGACGCCGCAGCGCCTGGAGGTCAGGAAGTAGTACACATTGCTGCTGTCGCGCACGTTGAACCCGATCGTGCAGCGAGTGCCGGGGATCGGATCGCCTCCCCGGAAGCTCGTCGCGCTGACGGCGGAGGCGGCGGCTGTCGTCGGCGGGGCGGCCTGGATGGCCGGAGCGGTGAGCAGGGCGCCTGCCGCCAGCGTGCTGACAGCGACCGCTATCGCGCAGGTGCGGGAAGGAATGGGGATCGGTCTCACTACAGCCTCCGGAAGCAGAGCACGCCAGTGCCTAACCTGGCAAATTACCCCACATCGGGCAGATCTGCGTCAACTTGGTACTGGGCGACGCGATCAGGCAGCGACCCGGTCGAACCAGGAGCTCCACAGGTTGGTCGCCGGGCCTGTCGCCGAGGGCTGGCGGGGGCCGGAGGCCGGCACGTCGGCCTGTCCCCCCGGCCACTCGACGCGCACGATCCCGCTGGCCGCAGGGCCGTCCCAGCCTGCCCAGCCGATCTTCGACCGCGCCGACTCGCCGGGGTCGAGCTCGACATAGCCCGGCATCCGCATCTCCAGGGTCACGATCGCCATCGCGTCGAGCGGCTGCCCGTCGGCATCCAGCGGGGTGAGGCCGGGCTTGCCGGACAGCCGCACCCGGCGCTGGCTGACGTTGCGCGCCTCGAGCACGCCGGACAGCGCGCCGTCCTCGGCCAGCCAGGTGAGCGTGAAGGTGACGTCTTCAGGACTCGCTTCAGCAGCGTCGGTATCGGTCATGAGTGCCAGCATTGCCTCTGCCCTGCCGCCCGGGCAAACCCAGGTGGTTACATCCGCACTCGAATTCCGATGATCGGCGGGGGTGAATACTTCTGCCGAAAGTGGGGCGACTGCCTGTCGCGTCGGACTGCATGTCCGCGCCGGCTGGGCAGTCATCCAGATCGATAGCGGCGCCTGGCAGAACGGGGAGAATTGTTCGCAAGGCAGATCGGTTTCCGGCTCACCGGGGAGCCGGTCGAGCGCCTGTCAGCCTGAGGCTGGCCCGGCTCAGCCACGGCGGGGCAGGTCAGCCTGAGGCTGGCCCGGCTCAGCCACGGCGGGCCAGATCAGCAGCGCCCACCAGGCCGGCCTGCGGGCCCAGCTCGGCCAGCAGGATGTCGGCCGCCGGACGGAAGCCCCGCCCGGTCAGGCTCTCCCCGAACGCCTGCCGTGCCGGGCCGAGCAGCAGGTCACCGGCCTCGGACACCCCGCCGCCGATCACGAACACGGTCGGGTCGATCACGGCCGCCAGGTTGGCCAGGCCCCGGCCCAGCCAGCGTCCCATCGCGGTGTAGATCTCCACCGCCGCCGGATCCCCCTCGCGGGCCGCCTCGGTGACCAGCGGCCCGGTCAGCTGGTTCAGATCACCCCCGGCGAGGGTCATCAGGCGGTGCGCCCCGACCGGCGAGACGTCGGCGAGCTCGCGGGCATCGCGGGCCAGCGCCCTGCCCGAGGCATACATCTCCCAGCAGCCCCGGTTGCCGCAGGCGCACCGGCGGCCGTCGGGCACCACGCACATGTGGCCGTACTCGCAACCCACCCCGTACGCGCCGCGGTAGAGCACCCCGTCGACCACAAGGCCACCGCCGATCCCGGTGCCCATGGTCACCATCACCGCCACCCGGGCGCCCCGGGCCGCGCCGTAGCGGTACTCGGCCCAGGCCGCGGCATTGGCATCGTTCTCCACCACCACCGGCACCCCGATGGCTTCGGCCAGCGCGTCGCGCAGCGGCTCGTCCCGCCAGGCCAGGTGCGGGCTGAACAGCACGGTGGCCAGGTCGTTGGCGATCCAGCCGGCCGCTCCGATGCCGACCGCCGACACCCGGTGCCTGGCCGACAGCTCGTTGACCACCTCGGCGATCACCGCCTCGGTCCGGGCGACGTCGGATCCGGGGGTCGGACGCCGGGTGCTGTCGATCACCCGGCCTTCGTCGTCCACCACCCCGGCAGCGACCTTGGTGCCGCCGATGTCGACCCCGATCGCCAGCGCCATCAACAGCCACCCGGGTCGGCCTGGAAGGAAGTCACCCGAGCGCCCGGGTCAGCCGGCCTCAACGCGCTTCTTCAGCTCCTTGAGCGCGGTGTCCATCACGACCTTCTCGGCCTTGCGCTTGAGCATGCCCAGCATCGGCATCGCGAGGTCGACGGCGAGGTTGTAGGTCACCTCGGTGGCGCCGGCGCCGGCCGGCGTGAGGGTGTACGAGCCGCGCTGGGACTTCTGCATCTGGCCCCGGACCAGCGTCCAGGACACCTGGCGCTCGCCGTGCCAGTCGTAGGCCAGCTCGTAGTCGTCCCGGATCACGCCGGCATCGATCTTGAAGGCGACCTGCTTGGCGCGGCCGTTCTCCCCCGGCACGGTCACCTCGGCGGAGGTCACCGACTTCGCCCACTGCGGGTAGGCGGCGAAATCGGCGATCACCGCCATCACGGCGGCCGGAGCTGCGTTGATGGTGATCGACTGGGTTGACTCATCGGCCATGATCCGAAGGTTACCGCCGAGTTCACGGGCCGGCGGCGGCTGGCCCGCGGATCGCCGGTCGGGCGTTCAGCGGCCGGCTTCGAGTTCGTCCTTGAGCCGCCAGAACACCTGCTTGGCATGCCAGCCGGCCTCCCGGGTCCATCGGCGGGCCGCCCGGGCGGTCAAGGGCTGGCCACCGGCGGGCTCGAGCCGCAGGAAGTGGTGCAGGATGACCCCGGTCTTGAACGGCTCCAGCCAGATCTCCACGGTTCCGGTCAGGGCCGGCCAGCCGCTCCCGGGCGCCGGAGCGGCCGCGAACTGCATGCCCTTGACGCCCCGGTCCCGGGTTACTGTGAGCGTGAGGTAAGGCCACCACCGCTGCCAGTTGGCTGGATCGGCCACCACGGCCGACACTGTTGCAGGCAAGGCGTCGATCCAGGTTTCGTCGATCAGATGCACCGGCGGTTGCATAGCGGGCAGGATGACACGCCAGGCAACCGGTGGTTCGGCTACCCTGCCCGTCCAAGCTACCTTGCACACAGACACATCTCCTCGAGAGGCGATCGAGTGCGTGAGCTGACCATCCCCAGTGCCGGTGCACCCCCGCAGAACAACGCGGCCCAGTACGTCTTCGACAATGCGAGCACGCGTCCGGACCTGGTGTCGCTGAAGGTGCGCGACGGCGACCGCTGGCGAGACGTGACCGCCGCGGAGTTCGCCGAGCAGGTGCTCGACGTCGCCCGTGGCCTGATCGCGGCCGGCATCTCCGCCGGTGACCGGGTCGCCCTGATGAGCAAGACCCGCTACGAGTGGACGCTGTTCGACTTCGCGGCGCTGGCCGTGGGCGCGGTGGTGGTGCCGATCTATGAGACGTCCTCGGCCGAGCAGGTCGAGTGGATCCTGTCGGACTCCGAGGCGGAGTCGGTGGTGGTCGAGACGGCAGCACACGCCGCGATCGTCGAGGAGGTGCGCGGCCGGACGCCGCAGCTGCGCCATGTCTGGCAGATCGAGGACGGCGCGGTCGCCGAGCTGACCGCGGCCGGCGCCGACGTCGACCCGGAGCAGGTGCACGCCCGGCTCGCGGCCAGCAAGCCCAGCGACCTGGCGTCGCTGATCTACACCTCGGGCACCACTGGCCGTCCCAAGGGGTGCGAGCTGACCCACCTCAACTTCCTGTCCGAGGTGTCGGAGGTGGCCAGCCGGCTCGGCAACCTGTTCAACTCCAACTCCTCGACGCTGCTCTTCCTGCCGATCGCGCACGTCTTCGGCCGGGCCATCGAGATGGGCGCCATCGCCACCGGCTGCACCTTGGGGCACACCGCCGACATCAAGAACCTGATCGCCGACTTCGCGGTCTTCCAGCCGACCTTCGTGCTGAGCGTCCCCCGGGTCTTCGAGAAGGTCTACAACACCGCCAAGCAGCGCGCCCACGCCGACGGCAAGGGCAAGATCTTCGACCGCGCCGAGGCGGTGGCGATCAGGTACTCCGAGGCCATGGACGGCCGCGGCGCCGGTCCCGCCCTGCGGTTGCAGCACCGGGTGTTCGACAAGCTGGTCTACTCCCGGCTGCGGGCCGCGCTCGGTGGCCGGTGCATCGCCGCGATCTCCGGCGGGGCGCCGCTGGGCGCCCGGCTCGGGCACTTCTTCCGTGGCATCGGGGTGACGATCTACGAGGGCTACGGCCTGACCGAGACCACGGCAGGCGCCTGCCTCAACGTCGAGGACCAGATCAAGGTCGGCTCGGTGGGCCGGCCGGTCGCCGGGATGAGCGTCCAGATCGCCGACGACGGAGAGATCCTGCTGGCCGGCCCGGTCGTGTTCGACGGGTACTGGAAGAACCCGACGGCCACCGCGGAGGCGTTGGAGGACAAGGGCGGCAAGACCTGGTTCCACACCGGCGACATCGGTGAGATCGACGACGACGGCTTCGTCACGATCACCGGACGCAAGAAGGAGCTGATCGTCACCGCCGCCGGCAAGAACGTGGCGCCGGCGGTGCTGGAGGACCGGGTCCGGGCACACTGGCTGATCAGCCAGTGCCTGGTGGTCGGCGACCAGCAGCCCTTCATCGCCGCGCTGATCACCCTGGACCCCGAATCGATGCCCACCTGGGCCGAGAAGGCCGGCAAGGCCGACCTCAGCATGGCCGAGCTGGCGCAGGACCCGGAGCTGCACGCCGAGATCCAGCAGGCCGTCGACGACGCCAACAAGGCGGTGTCCCAGGCGGAGGCGATCAAGAAGTTCACCATCCTGGGCAAGGACTGGACCGAGGCCGGCGGCCAGCTCACCCCGTCGCTGAAGCTCAAGCGCAACCTGGTGATGACCGAGTGTGCCGACGACATCGCGGCGCTCTATTCCGGGTCGGCCCGGAGCTGACCTGCAGCGGCCGCTACCGCTGAGCCCTTAGCTGGCCGGCTATCACTGGCCGGCTGCTATCACCGGCTGGCCGGCTACCACTTGGCCGCTGCTACCACTGGCCGGCTACAGCTGGAGCAGGCCGGCCAGCCGGTCGGCCATCGCGTCCCACCGCCAGGACTGCTCGGTCCAGCGCCGGCCTGCCGCGCCCATCGCCGCGGCTCGCCGCGGATCCGCGAGCAGGCTGCTGACCTGCTGGGCCACTGCCGCGACGTCCCGGCCGTCCACGACCTCGCCGGTGATCCCCTGCCGGACCGCCTCCGGAGCGCCACCGGAGTCGCCGGCGACCACCGGCAGGCCGGCCGCGGACGCCTCCAGGAACACGATGCCCAGCCCCTCGACGTCCATCCCCCACCGCCGGGTCCGGCACGGCATCGCGAACACGTCGCCCGCCGCGAAGTGCTCGGCCAGCTCCGCCGCGGGCACCGGGCCGGTGAAGACCACCCGGTCGGCCACCCCGACGTGCTCGGCCAGCGCGCGCAGGCGCTGCTCGTAACGGCCGCCACCGACGATCAGCAAGGCCGCCTCCGGCACCTTCGCCACGATGGCGGGCATCGCCTGGATCAGCACGTCCTGGCCCTTGCGGGGCACCAGCCGGGAGACGCAGACCACCACCGGACGGCCGGTCAGGCCGTGCCGCTGCCGCACCGCCGCTCCGGAGACGGTCGGGTTGAAGGTGTCGAGGTCCACCCCCGGGGTCAGCTGCGCCAGGGTGGCGCGGGGACCGAAGCCGCCGGCCACCTGCCGCCGGGTGTACTCGGCCAGATAGGTCACCACGTCGACCTGGCTGCCGATCCGGCGCAGCGCCTGGCGGGCCACCGGCAACATCGCCCAGCCGGCCTCATGCCCATGGCTGCTGGCCACGATCCGCCGCACCCCGGCCCGGCGCAGCGGTCCCGCCAGCAACCCGAGCGGCGCCGATGCCCCGAACCACACAGCGGTGCTGCCGAAGTCCGCGCGGGCCTGCAGGATCTTGCGCCGCGCCGCCGGCGTCGGGATCAGCAGGCCGCCGGGATGGCGGCGGACCGGAAAGCCCTGCTCCGCGTCGAACGCCGCCGCGCCCGGGTAGCTCGAGGTGTAGACGGCCACCTGATCAGCCGGCAGCCGCCGGGCGAGCTCATGCACGAAGGACTGGATGCCGCCCTGCCGGGGCGGGAAGTCATTGGTCACGATCAGCAACCTGCGGGTGCTCATCGCAGCTGGCCGATCAGGTAGGACCGCCAGGCCGCGGTGAACGCCGCCACGTCCGTGCGCAGCACCTGCCGCAGCCCGATCGCCACCGCCGTCGCCGGATCGACGCCGGCGGCCTCGGCCACCACCCGGTAGAACCGCACCAGACCGTCCTGGCCGACCCGGTCGGCGATCAGCCGGCAGGCGAGCCAGGACTTCTCATACGCCTGCGGCAAGGCGCTGCTGCCGGTGAACTCGGCATCGGACGGCAGCGCGGACGGCGCCTTGCCGGCCCGGACGTCGGCTGCCAGCTCGGCGGCGGTGGCGGCCACCGACAGGCCCGAGTCCAGGTTGCCGACGTAATCGGCCATCCCCTCGATCAGCCAGGTCGGCATCTGGTCGGAGGTGACGGCCCGGGAGGCGATATGGCTCAGCTCGTGGGCGACCACCAGCCGGCGGCCGGCGGCGTCCAACCGCGCGAGGTTCGTGGGGTTGATCACGATCCGGGCGCCGAGCACCACACCGTCCGGACGGACCTGGTCGGCGACTGCCACGGCGGCCAGCTCATGGCTGTCGGCCTGGCCGCCGGTGACCGCCGCGAACTCCTGCGGGGTGTCGGGGATCAGCACCGCGACCTGGTTGTTCCAGTCCCGGCCCCAGACCCTGGTCACCACCGGCAGCGACGTCTCGATCAGGTCGGCGAACACCGCCTCATCCTGCCGGTGTGCCGGGTGCGCGAGCACCAGGGTGTGCGGGCCACGCCGTACCAGCAGCTGCCCGAAGTCCCACGGCCCGCGCCAGGACGCGCCACCGGCGCCGGCCGCGTCGTCATCGGCCGCCAGCTTCCAGCCCGCCCCGCGCCGGACGCCGGTCAGCCACAGCTGCTTGCCGGTCGGCGCCGGATCGACCTTGGCGAGGGCGTACTGCAGCTCGACGTGCACGATCACCACCTGGCCACCCAGCCGCGCCGCGGCGGGGGCCAGCACGTTGGAGTCGGTGACCGGCGCGATCAGGACGTACCGCCAGGCGTCCAGCGGCGCCTGCGCCAGGTTCGCGAACACCTGCCGCTGCCGTCCGGCGTAGCCGGCCGCGGCTGCCGAGTCGTCCAGGTCCGCCGTCCAGGCCTGCTGGTCGCGGTCGATCAGCGCGGCGGCATGCCTGCGCAGCACGCTCAGCACGGCCGCGACGTCGGTGGAATCCGGACCGGCCGCCGTGGCCTGACCGGGCTCGGCCCGGCGGTGCTGGACCAGCAGGACCACCAGGCTCGCGAGCACTGCCACGGCGAGCGCCGCCGCCAGGACTGCCAGCCCGCCGCGCGTGCGCCGGGACGGCCGAACGGGCGGGACCGTTACCGGTTCCCGCCCGTTCGCGTCAGCTGGCTGGCTCACCCGACCCGGGTGGCACCTGAGTAATCGCTCATGTAGGACAGCGACGAGATCTTGACGACGTCACCGGTCGTCGGAGCGTGGATCATCATGCCGTCACCGATATAGAGCCCGACGTGATAGGCCGGCGAGCCGAAGAACACCAGGTCACCGGGCTGCAGGGCGCCGCGGCTGACCGAACGTCCCATGCCCTGCTGCGCGGCGGCGTTGTGCGGCAGGCCGACACCGCCCGCCCGCCAGGCCCAGGCGGTCAGTCCCGAGCAGTCGAAGGAGTTCGGCCCGCTGCCACCCCAGGCGTACGGCTTGCCCAGCTGGGCGCGGGCGGCGGAGATGGCCGCGCCGGCGCCACGGGAGGCCGGCGAAGACTGCGAGGGCTGGGAGGGCTGGGAGGGCTGGGAGGACTGGGACTGCTGCGAAGGCTGGGATGTGCGCGTCCAGCGGCTGACAGGGGCCGGAGCAGGCGCGATCGCGCGGGCCATCACCCTGGCGACCACGGTCGCCGACGGCTGCGGAACCGGGTTGTAGTACTTCGCCCGTTCCGCGGCGGTCAGGGTTGCCAGCAGGGCCTTGTACTTCGCCACCTGCTTGGCCAGGTCGGCCTGCCGCTTGGTGATCAGGGCCCGCTTGGCGACCGCTGCGTCCGCAGCGGCCTTGGCCCGGGCAGCGGCCGCGTCCGAGGTCGAGATCGCCTTCTTCGCCGTCAGCGCGACCACGCTCTGGTGCTGGGTGAGCAGGTTCATCGACTGGATCGTCTGCAGGTAGCCGTCGGTGGAGCTGCTGGCCAGCAGCGCGGCGGTCCGGCTGAACGAGGCCGCCTTGTACTGCGAGGCCAGCGACGTGGCCAGCTGCCGTTGCGCGACGCGGGCCCGGACCTGGGCGGCAGCGGCGACCCGGGTGGCCTCAGCGGCGGCCCGCTGGGCGGCGACGACGTCGATCTGGGCCTGGTTCAGCTGCTCGGCCAGTTGCTCGCTGGCCTTGGCGAGCTCATGCAGCCTGACGGTGACCTGCTTGGAGGTCTTGGGAGCCGGAGCCTCCGGATGGGGTATGGCCTGGGCAGCCAGCGGGGCCGCCAACACGGCGCCGGTCACAACCAGGGAAGCTAGAACGGTGCGGCAAAGCCGCGTGACACGAGTCAACGCCACAGTTGGCGGAACTCCTCTTCCACTCGACCGCCTACCGAGTTAGCTGTCGGGTTCGGGCTTGGAAGTAGCCCTACGGAGCATGGCCGTACCGGGTCGTCGAGCGCCCCGTCACTCCGATTCACCCCAGATAACCTGGGTCCCCGGTTCGGCTCCAGCAGCCCAGCACCTCTATTGGCTGCCATCGACGCCGATTCGGCGGTGCTCCCGGTGCCTCCCGTCGGGAGGCGGCAACCGGAAGGTCTCGGAAAGATTACGTGACGGTGACGGGATTCAGCAATCCGACCCGGCCGTGTCGGCGTGTCGGTTTCTCACACCGACTGAACAATTCAGGCAATTGCGGTGCGGGTGTGCGGATCCTCCGGAGGGCGGGTCGGCACCAGGCGCAGGGGCGGCAGCAGGCCGCCACTGGCCAGCACGCCAAGGGCATCCTGCTCGGCGCTGTCGAGTTCGACCGAGCCACGACGCGGACCCAGCAGGGCAGCCACCACGCAATCTCCGCAGCTGATATCGCGAGCCGCGCAGCTGTCACAGTCGATGAGCATCTGATCCTCCTTCTAGCCGGCGGCTGTAGTCCCGCAGGATGGCTACACCGTAAGTAAGGGCACTGACAGTTTTGGCTGGGTCGGTCCGCCAGGACCTGCGGCAGGCTCGTCCGGACAGCGAACGGGAGCCGAGACAGCGCCGCCCAGCAGGCGATCCGAGACGATTTCGTCGGAGCTTACCGCTAGCGTGTTCGATTATGACGGTGATGACCAGAGGCCAGCTCAGCCTGGACTGCCTCGATGAGCCACTGCAGGCGACCACGTTCGTGGTGGTCGACCTCGAAACCACCGGCGGCGCCTCGGGCGCGGATTCCATCACCGAGATCGGAGCGGTCAAGGTACGGGCCGGCGAGGTGCTGGGCGAGTTCGCCACCCTGGTCGATCCGGGGGTGCCGATCAGCCCGTTCGTCAGCGTTCTCACCGGCATCACCGACCGGATGGTGGCCACCGCCCCGTCCCTGGATGCCGTGCTTCCCTCGTTCCTGGAGTTCGCGGCCGGAGCGGTGCTGGTCGCGCACAACGCGCCCTTCGACATCGGCTTCCTCAAGGCGGCCTGCGCGCGTCAGGAGCGGCGCTGGCCCAATCCGGCGGTGCTCGACACCGCGTTGCTGGCCCGCCGGGTGCTCACCCGGGACGAGGTGCCCAACTGCAAGCTCAGCACCCTGGCCGCCTTCTTCCGCTCGTCGACCGCCCCGAACCACCGGGCACTGGCCGATGCCCGGGCGACCGTGGACGTGTTGCACGCCCTGATGGGACGGCTCGGCAACCTCGGGGTGCACTCGCTGCCGGAGTTGCGCGCGTTCACCTCCCAGGTCACCGACGCCCAGCGGCGCAAGCGGCATCTGGCCGACCCGCTGCCGCACGCGCCCGGGGTGTACCTGTTCAACGACGCCGCCGGCCAACCGCTCTACGTCGGGACGAGCAAGGACCTGCGCAGCCGGGTGCGGCAGTACTTCGTGGCGTCGGAGACCCGCAGCCGGATGGGCGAGATGGTGGGCCTGGCCGAATCCGTCGAGTCGATCGTCTGTGCCCATCCCCTCGAGGCCCAGATCCGCGAGCTGCGGCTGATCACCTCGCTCAAGCCGCGCTACAACCGGCGGTCCAAGCACAGCGACCGCACGATCTGGCTCAAGCTGACCAGGGAGCCCTTTCCGCGGCTGTCGGTGGTGCACCAGGCGAAGCCCGACGGCGCCCAGTACTTCGGCCCGTTGCGCTCCACCAGGCAGGCCGAGCAGCTGCGTGACGCGATTCACGACGCCGTCCAGCTGCGGCAGTGCACCGACCGGCTGGCGCCCGGCCGGCCCGTCCGCCATGCTTGCGCGCTCGCCGGGATCGGCAAGTGCTCGGCGCCGTGCGAGGACAGGGTGTCTCCCGAGGACTATGCCCGGCTGGTCGACACCGTCGTGCAGGCCTGGCGCGCCGATGTCTCGGTGCTGATCGAGCCGCTGCGGCGCCGGCTGGCCGCGCTGTCGGCCGACCAGCGCTACGAGGAGGCCGCGGCGGTACGCGACCGGATCGCCACCCTGGTGCGCAGCTGCGCCCGGATGCAGGCGCTGGTCTCGCTGACCCGGATCGCCGAGCTGGTCGCTGCCGCTCCGGACGGGGAGGGCGGCTGGGAGCTGGTGGTCATCCGGCATGGCCGCCTGGTTGGAGCCGAGGTGGCGCCCCGGGGGGTGCCCCCGATGCCGATCGTGGCGACGCTCCTGGAATCCGCCGAGATCGTCGACCAGACCTCTCCCTCGGCCACCCTGGCCACCGTCGCCACCGTCGAGGAGACCGAGTTGCTGCTGCGCTGGCTCAACCAGCCGGGCATCCGGTTGGTGTCGGCCAGTCATCCGTGGAGCTCTCCGGCAGCCGGCGCCGCCCGGTTGCGCAGCTGGCTGGTCTCGGCCGACGGCGCGCGCCGCCAGGCCCAGCCGTTCGCCGACCGCCGGCGGCTTCCGGTCCTGCACCAGCCCAACCGGGCCGTCGCGGGTTCTAGGATCAGCGCATGATCACCACCATCGTCATGGTCCGGGTTGCGGCGAACAGGATTCCGGAGGTGGCCCAGGCCATCGCCGACCTGGACGGGGTCAGCGAGGTGTACAGCGTCGCCGGCGACGTCGATCTGATCGCGATCGTGCGGGTCCGTGAGTTCGACCAGATCGCCGACGTCATCGCCGGCCGGCTGAGCCGGATCGAGGGCGTGCTCAGCACCGACACCCACGTGGCCTTCCGCGCGTACTCCCGGCACGATCTGGAGTCGGCGTTCTCGATCGGCTACTCCGCCCCCGAGTAGCCCCACGGACCTGAGCCGACGGGCTCGGGCCTGCGGACCTGGGGACCGCTTGCCCGACGGGCTCGGGCCGGCGGGCCACCCAACCGCGAGCGGTCAGCGAGCCTGGTCGGCGCGGAGCTGCCGGCTGAGCCCGGCCCAGCGCTGCAGCAACCCAGCGGCGGACCCGTCATCGATGGACGCCGCGGCGATCGGCAGGCCGTACTGCACAGCCGCCCCCGCCGAATCCAGCACGCCGTCGAACGCGGCGATCGCCGCCGCCGCGTTGAGCAGCACCGCATCCCGCACCGGCCCGGTCTCACCGGCCAGCAGCCGCCGGACCACCTCCGCGTTGAACGGCGCCGCCCCACCCCGCAGCGCGGCCGGCTCCGCCGCGGGAATCCCGGCCGACGACGGGTCGAACACATCCGCGCGCACAGCGCCCCCGGACACCAGCCAGACCTTCGACGTCGTGGTCGTGGTCAGCTCATCGAGCCCGTCGTCGCCGCGGAACACCATGCCGCGATCGCCGCGGTCGGCCAGCACCTGAGCCATCACCGGCGCCATCTGCCCGTCGTAGACCCCGATCGCCGCCGCCGCCGGCCGGGCGGGGTTGGTCAGCGGGCCGAGGTAGTTGAAGGCCGTCGGGACGCCGAGCTCCCGGCGCGGACCGCCGGCGTGCCGCATGCCGGGGTGGAAGACCGGCGCGAAGCAGAACCCGATGCCCACCGCGGCGACGGTCGCCTGCACCCCGTCGGCCTGCAGGTCGATGGCCACCCCGAGCTCTTCGAGCACGTCCGCGGTGCCACAGGCCGAGGACGCCGCGCGGTTGCCGTGCTTGACCACCGTCCGGCCGGACCCGGCCGTCACCAGCGCCGCCATCGTCGAGATGTTCACGGTCTGGGCCCGGTCTCCCCCGGTGCCGACGACGTCCACCGCCGGCTGGTCCAGCCGCACCGGAGCCGCCCGGGCCAGCATGGCGCGAACCAGGCCGGCCAGTTCCGCGGGGGTCTCGCCCTTGGCCCGCAGCAGCACCGCGAAGGCGGCCAGCTGCGCGGCGGTCGCCTCGCCGGCCATGATCTCGGCCATCGCCCAGGCGGCAGCCTCGCCGGACAGCGACTGGCCACGCATCAGGGAGGCGAGCACCTCGGGCCAGCTGTGCTGGCCGGCTGAACCCTGGCTGGGCGCGGTCACGGAGTCAGTTCGGTCACGGAGTCAGGTGAGGCTCAACGCACGACCGGAATGGCGGAATCCCGGTCCCGCAGGATCTGGGCGACGGTGCTGGCCGCCAGCACCGGATCGATCGGCCGCACGATGGTGGCATCTGCCTGCGACCAGGTCGCCAGCCAGCGGTCCTGTGAACGGGCCAGCAGCACGATGATCGGCGGGCAGTCGGTGATCTCGTTCTTGAACTGCCGGCACAGGCCGATGCCGCCGCTGGGCTGGGCGTCGCCGTCCACGATCACCAGGTCGATGTCGCCGGAGTCCAGCTGGTTCCTGAGCTGGCTGTAGTTCGCGCACTCGACCCAGTCGATCCGCCCCAGGTCCGGAGCTGCCCGGCGGCCCACCGCGCTACGGACCTTCGCCCGCAGGTCGGGGAGCTGGCTGTAGACCACGACGGTGAGGGAGCGAGGCGAGGTCATCAGCTGTGAACTTCCTTCTTCGCAGAACCGGTGGGCCGGACGTCATCGAGCGCCATCGTATCCAGCGGGACGGGCGTGGCCGCCTCCCGGCTCAGCGCCGCGGCCTCGGCGGCCTCCAGCCGGTCCAGCCGGCGGTCCTCCCGGGCCCCCTCGCGCTCGGAGGCCCTGATCCACTGCACGACCACCACGCCCAGCATGATCAGCCCGACCAGCTCGCCGGAGCTCCACAGCAGGCCGCCGCCGACCCGCTGGTCGGTCAGCGGATCCAGCCAGCCGAGGTTGAGCCCCTCGTAGTGCCTGGCCGCGATCACCGTCGTCTGGGTGTAGATCGACAGCCCGAGGATCGCGTGGAACGGCAGCGTCGAGACCAGGATCAGGAACCGGAACGGGTGGGACTGCCGTCCCGGGATCGGATCGATGCCGACCATCGGCCAGAAGAACAGCGCGCCCACCAGCAGGAAGTGCAGGTGCAGCATCTCGTGCAACACCGGGTTGTCCAGGGTGGCGGGGTACCAGCCGGTGAAGTACAGCGCGAACGGGCTGGCCACGTAGACCCCCCAGCCGATCAGCGGGAAGGTCAGCAACCTCGCCAGCCGGCTGTGCAGCACCGCAAGGAGGGCCGAGCGGAACCCGTGCGGGGCGGTGCGCAGGGCCAGCGTGACCGGCGCCCCCAGCGCCAGGAAGATCGGCGCCACCATCGCCAGCAGCATGTGCTGGATCATGTGCAGCGAGAACATGGTGGTGTCGTAGGCGCCCAGCCCGCTCAACCCGGCGAAGGCGATCACGCCGACGCCACCGGCCAGGAAGGCCACCGTCCGGCCGGGAGGCCAGTGGTCCCCGCGAAGCCGCAGCTGCCAGACGCCCCACAGGTAGAGCCCGGTCACGATCAGCAGCGGCAGGAGCAGGAACCAGTCCAATTCGAACTCGGTGAACAGCCTGATCGGGGTGAATCGGGGCAAGATCTCCGGCGGCGTCCCGCCCTCGGACTCGCCGCCGTGGGCAAGCACCGGAGCGAGTGAGAACGCGGCACGGAGCACCCTTCCAGGGTAGTTATGCAGAACACGTCCCGCACACGGACCCCGTACCTAACACTCTCTCCCCGATGGGGCAATAATGCAGAGGTGACCTCGACTGCACAGGCTGCGCCAGCCGGGCGCTTTCCCTCGTCCCAGGTTCATTCGCTCACCCGGCCGAACCTGGTCAGCGTCGGGACGATCGTGTGGCTCTCCAGCGAGCTGATGTTCTTCGCGGGCCTGTTCGCGATGTACTTCACGGTGCGGGCCAACAACCTCGACAACTGGCCCGGCGCGCCGGCGATCAACGGCAACCCGGCGTACCCGATCCATCTCGAGGTGCCCTACGCCACCGCCTTCACGGTGATCCTGGTCCTGTCCTCGGTGACCTGCCAGTGGGGCGTCTTCGCAGCCGAGCGCGGCGACGTCTACGGCCTGCGCCGGTGGTTCTTCCTGACCTTCGTGATGGGGACGGTCTTCATCCTCGGGCAGGCCAACGAGTACCGCAACCAGGTGCTGGAGTACCGGCACCTGGTCGACGGCGTGCACGAGGCCGGGATGACCCTGTCGTCCTCGGGCTATGGCTCGGTGTTCTACCTCACCACCGGCTTCCACGGGCTGCACGTCACCGGCGGCCTGATCGCCTTCCTGTTCTTCCTGGCCCGCACCGCCCTGGGCCGGTTCACGCCGGCCCAGGCGACCGCGGCCATCGTGGTGTCCTACTACTGGCACTTCGTAGACGTCGTCTGGATCGGGCTGTTCGCCACGATCTACCTGATCCATTGAGCCCGGTGAGCAGCGCAACCGGGTCCGCTCGGCGCCCGAGCCGACCAGCGAAAGGACGTCCATGACCGACGAGGAACACCTCGACGCGGACGGCGACCTCGGCTTCACGCCGGTTGTGGTGGACAAGGCCGCAGGAGACAGCCGTCCCACCCCGGCCACGTCGCGACGCCGTGGCGCCCTGCGCCGCCGGATCACCAGCATGGCGGTGCTGGCGGGCGCGCTGACCGTGGTCGGCGGCGGTTACGCGATGCTCGCGCCCGCCTCCGGCGCCGATGACACCGCCGTCACCAGCAAGGACGTCGAAGCGGGCCGTCAGCTCTACAACAACAGCTGCATCACCTGCCACGGCGCCAACCTCGAAGGGGTGCCCGGCCGCGGCCCGACCATCGTCGGCACCGGCTCGGCCGACGTCTACTTCCAGGTCAGCACCGGCCGGATGCCGGCGCCGGTCCAGGGCGCCTGGGAGCTCCGCAAGGTCCCCAAGTACAACGAGCAGGAGATCCTGCAGCTCGGCGCGTTCGTGCAGTCCAAGGGCGGCGGGCCGGAGGTGCCCCCGGCCAACGCCGACCTGCGGGCAGGCGCCGCGGAGCTCGGTGAGGGCGGCGAGCTGTACCGACTGAACTGCGCCGCCTGCCACGGGGCGACCGGGCACGGCGCGCCGCTGTCGGCGGGCAAGATCGCGCCGGACCTCTACCGGGCCACCGACCTGCAGATCTACACGGCCATGCAGGTTGGGCCGGAGAACATGCCGGTCTTCGCCGACAACCAGATCACCCCTGAGCAGAAGCGGGCCATCATCGGCTACGTGCAGGCCATGAAGGAGTCCAAGGACCCGGGTGGCGCCGGTCTTGGCCGGATCGGCCCGGTCGCCGAAGGCCTGGTGATCTGGACCGCCGGGATGGGCGTCCTGATGGTGTCGATCCTGTGGATCGGAGCACGGCTGTGACCATGACCCACGGGCGGGGAACCCACGGGCAGTCAACCCACGGGCAGGCAACCCACGGGCAGGCAACCGGCGAGGACCTGACGCCCGAGGAGGCCGCGGCGCTGAGCCCGGAAGAGGCGATGATCGCTGGCGCCGAGGCTGACGGCATCTACATCGTCCACCGGCGCGACCGCTTTCCGATCGCCGGCACCAAGGCCGAACGGCGCGCCGAGCGCACCATCGCGGCCGTCTTCCTGCTCGGGTTCCTGTCCGCGGTCGCCTTCATCGTGGTCTTCTGCGGCGCGGTGCCGTTCGAGTGGCGGTTGCCGGGCGCCGGCAACCAGAACTACCGGTTCTTCACGCCGCTGATCGGCAGCCTGCTGGGGCTCTCGCTGGCCTGTGTTGGCATCGGCGTGATCCTGTGGGCAAAGTGGCTGCTTCCCGAAGAGGAAGCCGTCCAGGACCGGCACGACGGCGCCTCGGACATGACCCAGCAGATCCTGGGCGCCGGCACCCTGATGTCGGGCTTCCAGGACATGGGGGTCGCCCGCCGCTCGATGCTCAAGACCACCCTGGGACTGGCCGGCGGGGCGCTGGCCCTGACGCCGCTGGTCGCCCTGGTCGGCGCCATGATCAAGAAGCCGAACCGCGGGGAGGGCCAGAGCCATTTCCACACCCCGTTCGGCCCCGGCGTGCCGCTGGTCTACGACGACGGCCGCCGGGTCAGCCCCAACGACCTGCTGCCCGGTGGCATAGCGACGGTGTTCCCGGGCGTCGAGGGCGGCACCAAGGACGCCGACTCCCCCACCCTGCTGATCCGGCTGCGGCCGGGCGAGACGGTCAAGGCGCGCAAGGGCCAGGCCGACTTCGGCTGGGGCGACTACGTGGCGTTCTCCAAGATCTGCACGCATGCCGGCTGCCCGGCCTCGCTGTACGAGCAGAAGACCGGCCGGCTGCTGTGCCCCTGCCACCAGTCGCAGTTCGACGTGCTGCAGGACGCCAAGCCGGTGTTCGGCCCGGCCACCCGCAGCTTGCCCAAGTTACCGCTGGACATCGAGATGGTCGACGGCCAGCAGTACTTCACCGCCCGGGACGACTATCCTGAGGCTGTAGGCCCATCGTTCTGGGAGCGGCCATGACCACCACTGACCCGGCGAACCTGCGCGGAGAGCCCACCGGCCCGACCGTTCAGGGGCCCAAGCGCTTCGACAAGCCCCGGACGCCGCAGGGCAAGGCGGCCCGCTGGACCGAGGACCGGCTGGGCATAGCCGGGGGCATGCGCAAGCAGTTGAACAAGGTCTTCCCGGACCACTGGTCATTCATGATGGGCGAGATCGCGCTGTACTCGTTCATCATCCTGATCCTCAGCGGCACCTTCCTGACCTTCTTCTTCGACGCCTCGATGGCCGAGGTGCGCTACGACGGCTCGTACGTGCCGCTCGAGGGCGTGGAGATGTCGCGGGCCTACGCCTCGACCCTGGACATCTCCTTCGACGTCCGGGGCGGGCTGGTGATGCGCCAGATCCACCACTGGGCGGCGCTGCTGTTCATGGCCGCGATGCTGATCCACATGTTCCGGGTGTTCTTCACCGGAGCGTTCCGCAAGCCCCGTGAGCTCAACTGGCTGATCGGCCTGGGCCTGGTCACCCTCGGCTTGGTCGAGGGCTTCGCCGGCTACTCGCTGCCCGACGACCTGCTCTCCGGCACCGGCCTGCGGATCGCCGCGGCGATCATGCAGTCGATCCCGGTGATCGGCAGCTGGACGGAGTTCCTGGTCTTCGGCGGCAAGTTCCCGGGCACCGTGATCATCGGCCGGCTCTACATCGTGCACGTGCTGCTGGTCCCGGGCATCCTGGCCGGCCTGATCGGCGCGCACATGGCCCTGCTCATCAAGCAGAAGCACACCGAGTTCCCCGGCCCGGGCAAGACCGAGCAGACCGTCAGCGGCGAGCGAATGTACCCGACCTACGGCATGAAGGCCGGCGGCTTCTTCTTCATCGTCTTCGCCGTCTGCGCAGCGCTCGGCGGGCTGGCCCAGATCAACCCGGTGTGGCTGTTCGGGCCGTACAACCCGGCGCAGGTGTCCTCCGGCTCGCAGCCGGACTGGTACATCGGCTTCCTCGACGGCTCGACCCGGCTCTTCCCGTCCTGGGAGATCAGGCTGTTCGACCACACGATCCCGCCGCTGTTCTGGCCCACGCTGGTGTTGCCGGGCATCATGTTCACCCTCGCCGGGGCGTACCCGTTCCTGGAGGCGAAGTTCACCAAGGACAAGTCGGCGCACAACCTGCTGCAGCGGCCGCGGGACGTACCGGTCCGCACCGGCCTCGGCGCGATGGCGATCACCTTCTACACGGTGCTGCTGATCTCCGGCGGCAACGACCTGATCGCCAAGGCCTTCGACATCTCGCTGAACGCGATGACCTGGGCCGGCCGGATCGGCCTGCTGGTGCTGCCACCGCTGGCCTACGCGGTGACGTACAAGATCTGCCTGGGCCTGCAGCGGCATGACCGCGAGGTGCTCGAGCACGGCATCGAGACCGGCATCATCAAGCTGCTGCCGAACGGGGAGTTCATCGAGATCCACCAGCCGCTGGGCCCGGTGGACGACCACGGCCACGGCCAGCTCGGGTACGCCGGCGTGCCGGTGCCGAAGAAGATGAACGAGCTCGACAACCGCCGTGGCGGGATCCGGGGCTTCTTCTACCCGGTTCGCGAGAAGGCCGACATCCAGGCCGAGCTGGACGCGTTGGCCGCGGCCTCTCGCGAGCAGCGCCGCGAGCGGGAGCTCACCGACTGATCAGCGTGATGGAAGAGACTCTGTTTTGGCAGTCTCAGCCGGGAGCGCGCGAGGATGTCGAAGCAGGGCGGGCAGCAGCGCGCGAGGACCTGTACGACGAATCCGACGTTCGCCGTCGTTACGGCGATGACGCGAAGCACATGGTCCGGGTGTTCCGAGTGTCTACCGGGGCACACGCCTACCGGCGTCGCTAGGCGGGAGGCCCCCATCCACCGCCACCAGCGGGTATGGGGTCACGACGACTTGGTCGGCGTCGGCATAGCGGACCACGCCGGGGTCGGCGCTGTGGCGCTCCCGCCACCCGATGCCGTAGCGGTCGAGCAACTCCAGATGGCCGGGCACCCGGCAG
The DNA here is from genome assembly GCF_036388195.1 of Jatrophihabitans sp. GTDB lineage: Bacteria > Actinomycetota > Actinomycetes > Mycobacteriales > Jatrophihabitantaceae > Jatrophihabitans_A. Next base: position 26,226 of record NZ_DASVSG010000150.1, read on the forward strand.
AGCAGGGGCTCGGCGCTGGCGCGGAACCAGCAGGTCACCGCTGGATGCCTACCCCTGTCGAACAGCGTCGGGTCGACGGTGGCTGGGTCGCGGTACGCGGCGTCGTACCAGTCGTTGCTGGCACGCCACCAGGCCCAGTCCGCGGCTGAAAGCGTGCCAGAGCGGGCTAGGCCGTTGGCCAGGCCGAAGATGCCGGGATGCGCGCCCCGGGCGTCCAGGACCGCCGACTCGTACCGCACGCCGAATCCTGCCACCGCCGGTACGGCGACCGGAGCAGGACACAAGCGCTCAGCGCAGCGGGGAGTTCTCCCCGGTGTAGTACTCGAACAGCAGCCCGCCGCTGGTGATCAGGATGAACACCACGCCGAGGCCGACCAGCCAGTACTGCACCGTCGCCATGCCTACCGCGGTCATCATCGCGCCGAAGGCGATGGCCACCGGCCAGTAGCTGCCGGGCGAGAAGAAGCCGAGCTCACCGGCGCCTTCGGCGATCTCGGCGTCGTTGCGGTCCTCCGGACGGGGATCGATACGCCGTGACACGAACCAGAAGAACGAGCCGCTGATGCCGAACAGGCCACCGGACAGGATCAGCGCGGCGGTGCCGGCCACCTCTATGCCGCCGCCGCTGTTCCAGTTCGTCCAGCCGGCGTAGATGCCGGCCACCACGAAGCAGAACAGCGCGATCCAGAGGAAGATCCGGGCTTCGGGTTTCATCGGTTACCGCCTAGCTGGGGCCGGCGCTGCAGGAGAGCGCGCCGGGCTGGGACGCCGACCGGCGCAGGCGCTCGGTCTGGAACGGATAGGTGGTGGTGGCACACGGTGCCTCGCCGATGGACTGCAGCGCCTTGCTCTGGCGTGCCGGGTCCCCGGACGGGATCGCGGCCAGGTTGGTGAGGTACTTGGCGAAGTTCTCGGCCGTGACCACCCGCACCTCGAAGTTCATCTGCGAGTGGTAGGTGCCGCAGAGCTCGGCGCACCGGCCCACGTAGTGCCCGGTCTGGGTGGCGACGAACTCGAACTCGTTCGGCTTGTTCATCGGGATCACGTCGCGCTTGAACAGGAAGTCCGGCACCCAGAAGGAGTGGATGACGTCCTTGCTGACCTCGATGACCCGGACCCGCTTCTCCACCGGCACCACCAGCACGGGGATCTCGTCGGAGCTGCCCACCGTCGACAGTGAGGTGCCGGCCGCCGGGTCGCCGTCCGGGTAGTTGGTCTGCTGCGAGACGCCGTTGACCGTGTTCGACTTGTACTCGAACTGCCAGTTCCACTTGAACGCGTTGACCTGGACGACGGTGTCGGGGTTGGGCGGGAGGTTGTCGACGTAGTCCTCGGTGATCGCGGTGAAGAAGAACAGCACCGCGATGATGAGGAAAGGGGCGATCGAGTACGCGATCTCGATGGGCAGGTGGTACTTGGTCTGGGTGGGCAGCAGGTCATCGGTCTTGCGGTACCGCCAGCAGCACCAGAAGATCAGGCCCCAGACGATCACGCCGACCACCAGCGCCGCGACCGAGGACCAGGTCCACAGGGTGCGCATCCGGTCGGCCTGATGGGTGACGCCGGTGGGCCAGCCGAACCGGAGCTTCATCTCGATGTCGCGAACGGTACAACCGGTCAGCAACACGGCACACCCCGCGAGCAGACCGAGCCGCAGAATTCGGGACCGGAGACTGCGCTGCACTGGCGGAACCGCCTTCCTCGTCTGGCCGGGTCAAGGCCATTCCCGCCTTGAACAATCCCGCCCCTTGGAGCCTATCCGAGAAGAGAGCACGGCAGCGGTGAGGGGTGGCGCGCGGCGCGAATCTGCCCTCGCGGTACTACCGTCGGCAAGCATGAACCAGCCGGGCTCGGGCTATCTGGACGCTGCCGCCGGCCTGCCGCTGCACCCGGTCGCCGCCGAGGCGATGCAGGCGGCCTGGCAGGACGGTTGGGCCGACCCGTCCCGGTTGACCGGCGCGGGACGGCGCAGCGCGGTGCTGCTCGATGCCGCCCGGCAGGCCGCGGCGGCCGAGCTGGGGGTACGCCCGGACGAGCTGAGCTTCCTGCCATCGGGCGTGCATGCCCTGCAGCAGGCAGTGCTGGGCAGCCTGGCGGGCCGGCGGCGGGCCGGCAACGTGCTGGTGCACTCCGCGGTGGAGCACTCGGCGGTGTTCGCGGCCGCGGACTGGCACCGGCAGCACGGCGGCCAAGCGCTGGTGGCCGGCGTGGACCCGACCGCCCGGGTGGACCTGGCCGAGTTCGTCGAGCTGGCCCGCGGCCCGGGAGTGGCCACGGCGGTGTTGCAGGCCGCCAACCACGAGGTCGGCACCCGGCAGCCGGTGGCCGAGGCCGCCGGGCAGCTGGCCGAGCTGGGCGTGCCGCTGGTGGTCGACGCCGGCCACGAGCTGGTCTACGGCCAGGCGCCGGCCGCCGCGCCGATCTTCACCGCCGACGCCCGGCTGTGGGGCGGCCCGGCCGGTGTGGGGCTGCTGGTGGTCCGGCAGGGCAGCCGGTGGCGGCCACCCTTCCCGGTGGACGAGGCGGAGTCCGGCCGGGCGCTCGGCCCGGCGAACGTGCCGGCGATCGTGGCCGCGGTGGCGTCGCTGCGCGCGACCCGGGCCGGGCGGGCGGCCGAGGGCCGGCGGCTGGCCGGGCTGATCGAGCGGATCCGGGACGGGGTGCCGCGCGCCGTTTCCGACACGGTGGTGTTGGGCCCGGACGACCCGGCCGCCCGGCTGCCGCACCTGGTCACCTTCTCCTGCCTGTACCTCGACGGCGAAGCCCTGCTCACCGAGCTCGACCGGCGCGGCTTCGCGGTGTCGTCCGGGTCCTCGTGCACCGCCGACACCCTGACCCCGTCGCACGTGCTGGTCGCGATGGGGGCGTTGACCTCGGGCAACGTCCGGATCTCGCTGCACCCGGGCGTCGGGCAGGCCGATGTCGAGCGGTTCCTGGCGGTGCTGCCCGAGGCGGTGGCGGCGGTTCGCGGGCAGGCCCCGGGCTCACCGGCCGCCCGACCTGCCCCAGCAGCCGATGCCGCGCTTACCGACCCGGCCCCGAACCAGGACCACGGCCCCGTCCTGGACAGCCGCGGCCGGCGCTGCCCGCTGCCGGTGCTGGACCTGGCCCGGGCGCTGCCGGGCATCGAGGTGGGCTCCGAGCTGACGGTGCTGGCCGATGACCCGGCGGCGGCCAGCGACCTCGCCGCCTGGTGCCGGATGCGTGGCCAGCAGCTCGTCGACCAGGCCGGGCTGGACTCCGGCGGCACCGCCTACCGGGTGCGGCGCCTGCGCTGAGCCTGCCGCGCATGGAAGGATCAAGGCATGAGCGAGCATCGCAGCGAGGTACGAGCGAGGAGCGGAGCGAATGGACGCGATGAGCGCTCGCGCGAAGAGCTGGTGAGTGCATGAGCATGCAGATCACCGACATGCGCAGCAGCGACACCGGCATCGAGGGCCTGCTCATCCTCACCCTCAAGCAGGTCAGCGACGAGCGCGGCACGGTCCGGGAGTTCTTCCGGGCCTCGGCGCACGACGCTGCGCTCAGCGGTCTGGGTGATTGGCGCCAGATCAACGTCACCGAGTCCGGCTACGGCGCGGTCCGGGGGCTGCACGGCGAGGCCACTACCAAGCTGGTCGGGTGCATCGCAGGCAAGGCGTTCGGGGCCTACCTCGACGCCCGGCCGGGTTCGGCCAGCTACGGCAAGCTGGTCACCGTCGAGCTCTCCCCCGGCACCCAGGTGCTGGTGCCGGCCGGTGTGTGCAACGGGTTCCAGTCGGTCAGCCGCGAGGGCAGCCAGTACCTGTACTGCTTCACCGAGGAGTGGCGGCCGGGCATGCCGGGCTCGGCGTACTCCCCGCTGGACGAGGGCCTCGGGCTCAGCTGGCCGATCCCGGTGGACCCAGGCAACCCGGCCCAGATCTCGGCCAAGGACGCGGCCGCTCCGAAGTTCAGCGAACAAAAGCTCAGCGAGCAGATTGTGGGCAGCTAGGGATGTGCGGGCTGATCGGCTTCCTCGCCGCGGCGGGTGGAGCCAGCGATACTGACCTCTCCAAGACAAGGCAGGCGATCGCGGACTCCCTCGTCCAGATGCGCCACCGCGGGCCGGACGACGGCGACACCTGGTCCGACGACGAGGTGGTGATCGGCTTCCGCCGGCTGTCCCTGATCGACTGGGAGCACAGCCACCAGCCGCTGCCCTACCTGGACGGGCGCTACCACCTGATCTTCAACGGCGAGATCTACAACTACCTCGAGCTGCGGGAGCGGCTGCGCACCGAGTTCGGCGCCGAGTTCGCCACCCAGGGCGACGGGGAGGCGATCGTCGCGGGCTACCACTACCTCGGCGAGCGGATCGTGAACGAGCTGCGCGGCATGTTCACCTTCCTGATCTGGGACAGCCAGGAGCGGGTGATGTTCGGCGCCCGGGACTGGTTCGGCATCAAGCCGCTCTACACCTACACCGACGAGCGGGGCTCGTTCTTCGCCTCGGAGAAGAAGGCGCTGCTCTCGGTCGCCCCCGACGTGGTGGCCTCCGGGGACGCAGCCGTCAACACCGAGGCGCTGCAGCACTACCTCACCCTGCAGTACGTCCCGGAGCCCGCGTCGATGCACCAGGCGATCACCCGGATCGACTCCGGGACCAGCTTCACGCTGCGTCCCGGCGGTGACGTGGTGACCACCCGATACTTCAAGCCGGACTTCCCGATCCGTCCGGTGACCGAGCCCGACAAGCTCTACCGCGAGATCGCCGACGCGCTGCGGGACTCGGTGGCCAAGCACATGCGCTCGGACTTCACGGTCGGGGCGTTCCTGTCCGGCGGCATCGACTCCACCGCGATCGCGGCGCTGGCCCGCGAGCACAACCCGAAGCTGCTGACCTTCACCACCGGCTTCGAGCGCGAGGGCTTCTCCGAGATCGACGTGGCCGCCGAATCGGCCGCGGCGATCGGGGTCCAGCACATCACCAAGGTGGTCAGCGCCCAGGAGATGATGGACACCCTGCCGCTGATCGTCTGGTACCTCGACGATCCGGTGGCCGACCCGGCGCTGGTGCCGCTGTACTTCATCGCCCGTGAGGCGCGCAAGCACGTCAAGGTGGTGCTCTCAGGTGAGGGCGCCGACGAGCTGTTCGGCGGCTACACCATCTACCGGGAGCCGATCTCGCTGCGCCGCCTGACCGCCGCGCCGGACCCGGTGAAGCGGCTGCTCGGGATGCTGTCGACCCGGCTTCCGGAGGGGATGCGCGGCAAGGACCTGCTGCGCCGGGCCTCGATCGGCATCGAGGAGCGGTATTACGGCAACGCCCGGATCTTCCGTCCGGATGAGATGCGCGACCTGCTGCGGACCTACTCGCCCGACGTCAACTACACCGACGTCACCGCGCCGTACTACGCCGCGACCACGCATCTGGACGACTCAACCCGGATGCAGTACATCGACCTGTTCACCTGGCTGCGTGGCGACATCCTGGTCAAGGCCGACAAGATGACGATGGCGAACTCGCTGGAGCTGCGGGTGCCGTTCCTGGACACCGAGGTGTTCCGGGTGGCCTCGGCGATCCCGGTGGACCAGAAGATCACCCGCGAGACGACCAAGTACGCGCTGCGACGGGCGCTGGCCGAGATCGTGCCGGGGCATGTATTGAACCGGGCCAAGCTGGGCTTCCCGGTGCCGACCCGGCCGTGGCTGCGGGACGAGATGTACGACTGGGCGCGGGACATCATTTCGTCGGCCGGAACGGGTCACCTGATCGACACCGCTGCTGCTTTGCAGCTGCTGGACGCCCATCGGGACGGCCCGATCGACTACTCACGCAAGATCTGGACGCTGCTGGTGTTCATGGTGTGGCACGGCATCTTCGTCGAGGGGCGGATTCGTCCGGAGATTCCGCAGCCGGTGTACCCGGTGGCGATCTGATGATCTTCCGCTGGTTGCGGCGCGACCGGCAGGAGAGCCGACGGCTTTCTGGCAGCGAGGCGGCCCTCGGGCGAGCCGGTGTTGACGGTTATCCGGGTGACTTTGTGGGTTCCGTGGTGCCCAGCTATTCGCCGCATCCGGACGGCCTGGCCGACCCGGGCGAGGTGGTGTGGGCCTGGGTGCCGTACGAGGAGGATTTCGGTCGCGGTAAGGACCGGCCGGTGCTGATCATCGGCCGGGATTCCGGCTACCTGCTGGGGCTGATGCTGACGTCTAAGGACCACGACCGGGACCACGCGGACGAGGCTCGGCACGGGCGGCACTGGGTGGATGTCGGCAGTGGCGGCTGGGACTCTCAGGGGCGGCCCAGCGAGGTGCGGCTGGACCGGGTGCTGCGGCTGCGGCCGGAGTCGGTCCGGCGGGAGGGCGCCGCGTTGGGCCGTCCGGTGTTCGAGCAGGTCAGCCAGGCCTTCACGGCGTTGCCCCGCGACTAGCCTTCCAGCACACTTCGGGTGGGATGCCCAACAGTGCACGATGACGAGCCGACCGTAGAACGCGCCAAAGCGAGCACCTAAGCGACGGAACCGCCGATGACGATCCGATCGCTCGAAGAAGGCGAAGTCGTCATTCCTGGAACGCGACTATTTGTCCGTTGCGCGCTCGCGCGCCTTAGCCGCACCCCTCAGAGCATGCTCGAGTCGTTCTAGCCGGCGGGTGGCTCCTGGGTGTTCTTGCAGCGCCACCGGGGTCAATCGCGTCGCCTCGATCATTCTGCCAAGTCGTTGGCGGTCTTTCTTGGTCAATTGGATTCGCGCGATGTCGGATGCGGCAAGGACCGAGGCAAGTGCTGCAAAGTCGTGGCAATGCCGATCGAGCCCCGTCCCTGTTGTTTCCGTCCGTGCCGCAGCCTTCAAGATCATGGCGCTGAGCAGCACCGGACGCGGTACGTGGCCGGAGCGTTCGCCGACCACAACCGCTACCACCTCGGACCGGTCCAACGCCTGGGTTCCGCCCGGAGCCGCAACTGTCGGGAAGCCGCTGGCGCTCTTGCGCGCCTCCGTTCGCGCGCCAGTTCCTTCTGGAATCAGCACATCGATGACGGCATCACCGCGTTTCCAACGGTGCTGGACCCCGTCGCTGCTTGGGTCTGGCTCGAAGGCCAGGTTCAGCAGTGCTGACGTCACCTGGCCGAGAACCTCGGGCACTCGAGCGTTGACGACGGCGTCTGCGTCACTCGTGGGGCGCTGTGGCGAATAACCTCGTTCCGCGCAGAGCAGGTGGACGAGCTGTCCGCCGATTAGTGTCCAGCCGCCGGACTGCAGTTCATAGAGATCGAGGAGGCTGTGCCATGCGGCCTGCTGTGCGTGGTTCATTGCGGGCATGAGGACCATCGCCTGTCAGACCCCCGCGCCGATCGCAATGTCGAGCAGTTCGTGGGCTCGCCGACGCTCCCTCGGACCCTCGTGTTCAGCCAAGTCTGCCGCGAGCAACAGCGCTCCGATTCGCGAGGGGAGAGCTGGCACTATGTGCACGAACACATTCGGCCTTTCGTCAATCGACGGTCGTTCGAGCCAATGGTCCGCAGCAACTGCATGGATGTCTGCAGCGGCGACGTATCCCTCTGCCACTCGCGGATCACTCATCCCTGAGTCGGGGTGACTGAGTCCGGAGGGCAATAGGCGATTGTCGTCACGCAGCGGCTGTAGGTCTGCCATGGCTGCTTTGTACACACGGCGCTCGCCCCGGTTACGTAGCCACGACAAGATGGCGTCGTGGTCTTCGCGGGTGATCGCTGCTGACAATCGGGCGACGGCACGGTGGCGGGATGCCGGACTGATCTTCTTCGCCTCAGCGATTAGGTCCTGAGACAGCAGGTCAATCTTGGGCAGGTCGATCTTGGGCAGGTCGATCTTGGGCAGGTCGACTTGCGCAGCACGCTGTAACGCAAGCAGCGAATACCACACCGCCTCCGGGTGAACCGGCCGGCCTCTCTGCGGTCGATCAGCGGATCCAGACGAGGCAAGATCGACGAGCCAGCGACCGCCCACTTTCTCCGCAACTAGCGAGCCCTCGTCGATCCGCTGGCGTATGCGAGCGACGGACACCCCGAGCTCTGCAGCCGCTTCAGGTACCGACATCCGTGACATGTTCATAACCCTAGCGATTCCGAAAGGATTATGATAGCGAGGCGACCTCACGTTACGATCTCGCAACTGGCGCGACGCTATCCGAGGGTCGCGAATGCTTACCCACAGGTCCGGTGACCGTGGCGCACGTTACCGGGTTGGGCGTAACAGCGCGACCTGTGCAACTGATCGAGGACTGCTCACGATCATCAAGCGAGCCTCGTTGCGCCATAACAGCTCATCTGCGCCATCAGCTCGTCATAAAGGTGCTCGATATCGACGGGTGGCGCACGGCTAGCGTCTCGGGTGTGCCGTCCTTGCTGCCACCGCCTGACGTGCCCGGCGCGGACCTCCCCGTCCGGGCGGCGCTGCCAGAGACGATCTCTGCCCTTCACAGCACCGGTAAGGCGGTGCTCGTCTCCCCGCCTGGATCAGGCAAGACCTCGCTGCTCCCCCTCGCGCTCGCCGATGCCTTCAAAGGACAGATCGTGGTCGCCGAACCGAGGCGGATCGCCACCCGCGCCGCGGCCCGACGGCTGGCCGAGCTGCTGGGCGAGCATCCCGGCGACCGCGTCGGCTACGCCATGCGCGGCGAAAAGGTGAGCAGCGCCCAGACGCGGATCGAGGTGGTGACGACCGGGCTGCTCGTCCAGCGCATGCAGCGCGATCCCGAACTGCCGGGCGTCGCTGCCGTGGTAATCGACGAGTGTCACGAACGCCACCTGGACGCCGACCTGTTGCTGGCGTTCTGCATCGATGTCCGCGACACGCTACGCGCCGACCTCGCGCTGGTGGCGACGTCGGCCACCCCGGACACCGCTGCGCTCACCCACGCGCTCGACGCGCCGGTGATCACCGCGACCGCCGCGGCGCACCCGGTCGACCTCATCTGGGCCCCGCCGTCGCGTCCGCTGCCGCTGCTTCCGGGTCAACGCGTCGACCCGCGACTGCTCGATCACGTCGCGGATGTCACCCGGCGCGCGCTCGCCGAGGGCGACGGGGACGTGCTCGTCTTCGTGCCGGGCGAACGGGAGATCGCAACCGTCGCCCGGGCGCTCGACGGGGTGGCCGCCGACGTACGCCCGCTGTTCGGGCGTCAGTCCCGCGCCGAGCAGGACCTCGCACTCACCCGCGGGCCGCGGCGTCGCATCGTCGTCACCACGTCGGTGGCCGAGAGCTCGTTGACCGTGCCTGGCGTGCGAGCCGTCGTGGACGCCGGCCTGGCCCGCGAGCCACGAACGGACCAGGCGCGCGGGCTCGGCGCGCTGATCACCACCCGGGTGTCGAAGGCGTCGGCCGACCAGCGCGCCGGCCGGGCGGGACGTGAGGCGCCGGGACGCGCCTACCGCTGCTGGTCGCCCGAGGAACATGTGCACCTTGCGTCGCATGCGCTGCCCGAGATCGCCACGGCCGACCTGGCCGGGTTCGCGCTCGCGACCGCGGCGTGGGGAGCGCCGGGCGGCGAAGGGCTGGCACTGCTCGACCAGCCGCCAACTGCCGCCCTCGACGCCGCAACCGGGCTGCTGCGCCGACTCGACGCGACCGACACGCAAGGCCGTATCACCGCCCGTGGCCGGCGGATGGCCGCTGTAGGCGCGCACCCGCGGCTGGCCCGCGCAGTCCTCGACGGCGCGGAGCTCGTCGGCGCCGAGCGGGCACGGGAGGTCGTGGCGCTGCTGTCCGACGACTCGCTGACCGGCCGCGGCGACGACCTGGCCGCCCGCTACCGCGAGCTGCGCGAGGGCCGCGACCGCGACGCCGCGCACCGGTGGCGGCAGGAGACGCGCCGGCTCGGCAGCGGCGGACAACCCCGCACCGCGACGTCCGACGACCTCGCGGTGGGCACCGTCGTCGGGCTCGCCTATCCCGATCGCGTCGCCCGTGCCCGCAGGACGGACACGGCCAGCTACCGGATGACCGGCGGCACCGGCGCGCAGCTCGCCGAATCCTCACCGTTGCGAGGCACACCGTGGCTCGCGATCGCCGTGGCCGACCGGCAGCCCGGCCGCGCCGAAGCGCGAGTGCGGGCTGCGGCGCCCATCGACGAAGCCACCGCCCGGGCGGTGGCCGCCGACCTGCTCAGCACGTCCGAGGAGATCGAATGGGCCGACGGCGCCCTCGTCGCCCAACGAATCCAACGGCTCGGCGCGATCGAGCTCTCGGCCGCTCCGCTGCGCAGCCCCGATCCGCTGCGCGTCCAGGCCGCCGTACGCGAGGGGCTGCGCAGGCAGGGCCTCCACGCCCTGAATTGGACCGACGCCGCCCGCGACCTGCGCGCCCGGCTCGGCTTCCTGCACGCGGTGCTCGGCGACCCGTGGCCCGACGTCGGCGACACCGCGCTGATCGAGCGTCTGGACGAGTGGCTGGACATCAGCGCAGTGCGGCGCAGCGCCGACCTGCGCCGCATCGACGTGCACACCGCGTTGCGCCGGTTGCTGCCCTGGCCGGCGGCGACCCGGCTGGACGAGCTCGCGCCAGAACGGCTGCAGGTGCCGTCCGGATCCCGGGTCCGCGTCAGCTACGTCGGCGCCGAGCCACCGGTGGCGGCGGTGAAACTGCAGGAGACCTTCGGGTGGACGCAGACACCGGCGCTCGCGGACGGGCGCGCTCCGGTCGTCCTGCACCTGCTCTCGCCCGCCGGCCGCACGGTCGCCATCACCGCGGACCTGGCGTCGTTCTGGCGCCAGGGCTACCCGCAGGTGCGCGCCGACTTGCGGGCGCGCTACCCCAAACATCCGTGGCCCGAGGACCCGTTGACCGCCGAGCCGACCGCGCGCACCCACCGTCGCCACTGACCGGCGCTAGCATGGATGCACCCCCAAGGCGGACGTTGCTCGGTGAGCGGCGACCTTCGGGTGCGGTCGTCGACCTGCCCGTCAACCGGCGGCTCAGGAACCGGCGGTGGGCGGCCCGTCCGGTCCCGCGGTGTCGATGCCGCGGGGGCCGGTGGGGGCAGCGGCGTCTGGAGAGCAGCCGCCCGGGCCCTGCTGGCGGGGAAATTCGTCGACCGCGGGGTAGGTGTGCGGGACTCTCGCCCGGCCAGCGTGCCGGGCGTTCGGAGGAGGAGTGCGTGGCTCGAGCAGGCCGGCGTCCGGCGGGAGGTGGCCGTACCGCTTCGCGGAAGCAGCGAGACGCCCCCGCTCCCGAGGACGTCATCTCGGTGCTGGCCCGCGCCGTCCGCGAGGTGGAAGCAACTGTCGAGCGTCGCCGCGTGACGCCCGCGGTGCGCACCAAGTTCCAGGTCGTCGCGCTGCTGCTGCGCGAGGAGAACGCCCGGGTCCGGCAGGAGCGCACCAGCAGCCAGGCCCACCGGACCGAGCAGCTGAAGCGCCTGGACGGGATCGCGACGATCCTCGCCAAGACCGCCGTACGCGATCCCAGGCTCCTGGCGCTCCTCGCCGAAGATGCCGAAGTCTCCGAGGCGGCCAGATTGCTCAAGCGGGACATGTTGCGGGCGGCGGGCATCGAACCGCCACCGGAGGAGATCGCGCCGACGGAGCCCGCGGACGCCAGCACCGAGCGTCGGGTCGTGCCCCGGTCGGTCGTCTCTCGACAGCTGGCCAACCCGTTCCTCGCGCCCGACTTCTCCACCGCCCGGCCGAGCACGGTCAGTCCGCGCCGCTTGTCCGGCTGGGAACTGCTCAACCCGCTCCTCAGCGCCTTCGAACGTGCCGATCGCGCGGCACCGGCGTGCATGGCCCTGCCTGCGCCGGCGCCGGTGCGCGTGCCGGGGAACCGGGAGCTGATGCCCCACCAGGCGCAGCTGGTCGCCGCTGCCGCGGCCGGCCACCGGACCTTCCTGCTCGCCGACGAGCCCGGCCTGGGCAAGACGGCTCAGGCGCTGCTCGCTGCGGAGGCGGCGAACGCCTACCCGCTGCTGGTGGTCGTACCGAGTGTCGTGAAGGTCAACTGGGTGCGCGAGGCCGGTCTGTGGACCCCGAACCGCTCGGCCACCGTGGTCCACGGCAACGGTCACACGGTCGACGGCTTCGCCCAGATCGTCGTCGTCAACTACGAGGTGCTCGACCGGCACGTGGGGTGGTTCGGCGACTTCGGCTTCCGGGGCATGGTCGTCGACGAGGCGCACTTCATCAAGAACAAGGCCTCCCAACGCTCGCAGCACGTCCTGGAGCTCTCCGAGCGCATCCGGTCCCGCACGGCGCGACCCTTGCTGATGGCGCTCACCGGCACCCCGCTGATCAACGACATCGAGGACTTCCGGGCCATCTGGCAGTTCCTCGGCTGGATCGACGAGACCGAGCCGCTCGCCGACCTGATGGACTCCCTCGAGGCGACCGGCCTGACCCCCGCGGACCGGGGGTTCTACCCCGCCGCTCGCAAGTGTGTGATCGACCTCGGCATCGTCCGTCGCCGCAAAGTGGATGTGGCTGCCGACATCCCCGCCCGACGCACCGCCGACCTGCCCGTCGAGCTCGACGAGAAGGTCGGCCGTTCGATCCGGGCGGCGGAGCGCGACCTCGCTCGCCGGTTGGTGGCGCGGTACCAGACCGCGCTGGCGAACCGCCGGTCCGGCGCCGTGGAGGGCATCGACCACGACCTCGTGCGCAAGGTGGCCACCTGGGAGCAGAAGGATGCGAGCACGACGAAGACCGGCGAGAACGTGTTCAGCATGATGCGACGCATCGGCCAGGCGAAGGCCGGCCTCGCCGCCGACTACGCGGCACAGCTCGCGCGGAGCGCCGGCAAGGTGGTCTTCTTCGCCAAGCACGTCGACGTCATGGACGCCGCGGAGGAGGCCTTCGCCAGGCAGGGCATCCGCTACGCCTCGATCCGCGGCGACCAGACGCCGGTGTCGCGGCAGAAGAACATCGACGCCTTCGTGAACGATCCTGAGGTCGCCATCGCGGTCTGCTCCCTGACGGCGGCCGGCGTGGGCCTCAACCTGCAGGTCGCCTCCAACATCGTGCTGGCCGAGCTGTCCTGGACCAACGCGGAGCAGACCCAGGCCATCGACCGCAGCCACCGCATCGGTCAGACCGAGCCCGTCACCGCCTGGCGCATCATCGCCGCACGGACGATTGACAGCAGGATCGCTGAGTTGATCGACAGCAAGGCCGGGCTCGCCGCCCGAGCGCTGGACGGCTCGGATGAGGAGGTGTGGTCCTCGGCCGACGTGCAGCACGAGGCGCTGGTCGCACTGTTGACAGACGCGTTGTCCGCGTCGTCCCAGGAGCAGGCAGTCTCACCGGGCGGCCACTGACCCAGGCGCCTCACGGCCAGCCAGCTGGTCTACCGTCGGCTGAGCCTGCCACGCGCATCGACCGACGATGGCTGGTTGCGACGGCAAGCACCCAGCCGAGGGGGCACAACGCTTCGGCGCCGGCGACGACCCGCTCACTGAGGCCGAGCAGGTTTCCGCCCTGGAGCTCCCAGGCAAGCCAGGCCAGCATCGCGACCAGCAGCACGGCGGTCCCACGTGCTGATCGACGCCACGGGAGCTGGGAGGCCGCCGGCCACAAGGCCAACGCGACAAACCCGAGCGTGGCGGCTGGAACGTGGCCGGAGGACGGCTGCGGCAGCGCAGCGACTCCGATCGTGGCAGCGCCGCCCACCGCGAGCACGGCACGCGAGAGGGGGCCAGCGTGTGAGAAGCCTGCCGCTGTCACCAGGTGGCACGCCCCGAGCATCGCCAGGCCGATCGTCATGATCCAGCGGTCGGTAGCCCCATGGGCTGCCAGGGCGCTGATGGTGTCTCGGAGCGGGTCATAGCCGTCAGGCTGGACGGATCCGGCCCACGTCCAGCCACCGATCAGCGCAACCGGCGCGATGCCTGCAGATACCAGAGCCCACCGATGCACGTCTGGCGAGTGTGCTGCACCCCTGCCCGCTACCGGACGTGCACGTTCGGGCTCGCCGTCACCGGCGGACGCTCGTCGCGCCACGGCGAGCGGCTGTGCGGACGGGTGGTGTCGACGATCTCAGCGGGTGAGCAGCGGCAGCACGTCGGCGGCCGCGTCGTCGCCGTAGGACTCGGCCAGCCGGTCGGCGAACTCGTGCGCCTTGACCACGTACTCCTGGGTGCCCACCGTCTCCAGCACCAGGGTGGCGAGCAAGCTGCCGACCTGCGCCGAGCGCTCCCACGACAGCCCCCAGGTGCGGCCGGCCAGGAACCCGGCCCGGAAGCCGTCCCCGACACCGGTCGGGTCGACCTTGGCGCGCTCCTTGGCCACCGGGACGTACACCCGGTCCACGCCCTTGCCCACGATGTCCACACCGTTCTTGCCATGCGTGGTGACCTGAACCTCCACCTGGGCCAGCACGTCGGCATCGCTCCAGCCGGTCTTGGACTCCAGCAGGCTCTTCTCATAATCGTTGGTGAACAGCAGCTCCGCGCCCTCGACCAGGCTGCGCAGATCCTCACCACTCATCCGGGCGATCTGCTGGGACGGATCCGCAGCGAACCGGTAACCGCAATCCCGCGCCTCCACCGAATGCCGCACCATCGCCTGCGGATCATCGGCGCTGATCACCACCAGCTCCGCCCCGGTCCGCTCGACCGCCGGGCGCAGCTCGATGTTGCGGGCCTCGCTCATGGCGCCTGCGTAGAACGAGGCGATCTGGCACATGTCCTCGTCGGTGGTGCAGACGAACCGGGCGGTGTGCTGGGAGTCGGAGATGTGCACCGAGTCACAGTCCACGCCGTTGCGCTCGAGCCAGGCGCGGTAGTCGCCGAAGTCCTGGCCGACCGCGCCGATCAGCACCGGCCGCTCCCCCAGCTGCCCCATGCCGTAGGCGATGTTGGCAGCCACCCCGCCGCGCCGGACCACCAGGTCGTCGACCAGGAAGCTGAGCGACACCTGGTGCAGCTGGTCGGCCAGCAACTGCTCGGCGAACCGGCCGGGAAAGTGCATCAGATGATCGGTGGCGATGGAACCGGAGAGGAGAACGGGCATGGGTCGGCACCTGTCTTCAGAGAAGAACGGGCGTCCCGAGCAGTCGCTGGTAGCGAATGCTGGTGACGCCCGTTCGTAGCGGTGTGGAGGTGTGGACTAGCCGCAGAAGGAGTTGCCGCAGGCGCAGCCGCCCCCGGCGTTCGGGTTGTCGATCTCGAAACCCTGCTTCTCGATGGTGTCGGTGTAGCTGATGGTGGCGCCGGCGAGCAGCGGGACGCTGGCCCGGTCGACCACCAGCGGCACGGTGCCCGCGCCTTCGATCGGCTGGTCGATCATGACGTCGCCGTCGAGGGAGCGCTCGTCGAAGAACAGCTGGTACTGCATGCCCGCGCAGCCACCGGGCTGCACGGCGACCCGCAGCCGCAGGTCGTCACGGCCCTCGGCGTCGAGCAGCTCACGGACCTTGAGGGCCGCGGCCTCCGACAGCGCGACGGGAGCCGCGACGGTCTCCGCGGGCGTGATCGAGATTTCAGTGGCAGTCATCTGGTCCCCAAACAGTCGCTGTGAGCGCGCGGCTCAGCAGTATGGCCTCAGCAGTACATTCTGCCCAGGACAACCGGTGAGCGCTAGGCAGCTATTCCATCGTACGGGGCGCACGCGCCCGATCTCACATGATACCGAATCGGCCGTGGCGTGGCGCGGCTAGCGATCCCCCGGTTCGGACGGTCGCCGGTCCGCCGGAGGCTGCTCGCCAGGGCGCCGGCCCTGCGTCCACAGCGAGTTGGGCTCGGGCTCGGGGTCGTCCCGGTACTCCTCGTCCTGCTGGCTGGTGCGGTAACCGGACGGCTGGTGGACGGTTGCCTGCTCGGACGGCTGGTGTGTCCGCTGCTCGGCCGGCTGGTGGACGTTGTGGTCGGCGGCCGGGTGGTGCGCGGTCGGCAGCTGGGCAGTCGCGGTCCCGGCGGTCCCAGCCGGGGCGGTTCCAGCCGGGGCGGTCCCCGCCGGGGCGGTCCCCGCCGTCCCGGCCGCAGCCGTCCCGGCAGCGGTGGCCCCGGTAGCGGCGCCGTACGCCGGCTCGCGGGAGCCTGCGCCGTGCTCGGCCATCGGCTCACCCTGCAGCCGGCGGCGGGAGTCATCGAGTTCGGAGTCCCGGAAACTGGGCTCGGCGTCGTCCCGGGCACGCTGCCGCTCGCGAGCCCGGATGAACAGGTTGTCCAGCGCGAGCGGCCCGGCGCCGCCGAGCAGGAACACCGACAGCGCCGCGATGAGGGCAAGCTCGACGGCGGTGAACCAGCCGCTGGAGCCGGTGTACTCCTTGACCCCGTTCCAGCTGATGCTCAGCACGAGCATGGCGCTCAGGATCATCCCGCCCACCGCCGCGAGCCGGGTCAGCAGGCCGACCAGCAGGCCCAGCCCGATCGCGATCTCGGCATAGGCGGTGACATGGCCGAACAGCGACGCGTGATCGCTCAGCGGCCCCATCACGCCGCTCAGCGGGGTGTCGCCCTCCTTGGCCGAGTCCACGGCCGACTTGAAACCGTTGCGGGAGGCCGGATCGAAGAACCGGGGATAGCTGAACTTGGCGTAGCCGGCGAAGAGGAACAGGCCGGCCAGGAACAGCCGTAACGGCAGCACCGGCCAGCCGTTGGCCAGGATCCGGCGACGATCTGTGAGGTCAGTCCGGTCCGGCGGGTCGCCGGCCGATCGCATTCGAGCTCTGCGCATCTCGTCCTGCCTTCAGGTTGCGGCCCGGAGGTGGACGGCCCAGCCCGCAGCCGATCCCCCGCCCGACCGGCTCAGCTGCCACCCCGGCCCGCATGTGCTGATCCTCATGCCGACGGATCGGCGCTCAGCAGGCAGACTGTCAGCTGTGACCAGCATTGATGTGTATAAGGATGCATACGCAGCGACCGGGGCGGACGGTTCAACACACGTTGCGCCGGCTCCGGTTGACGCGGCCGGTTCCACGTCCAGGGCCCTGCTGCTGCTCGGCCGGGGCAGCGACCCGGACTCCGAGCGCGGGGTGGACTGCCCCGGC